>NZ_CP119803.1 GCF_029338355.1 Halosegnis marinus | reverse complement strand
GCCTGGTTCGTCACGAAACAGGAGATCGAGGCCGCAAAGACCGACGTGACCGAATTGGATGAGGCGTACGAACAGGTGAAGTCAAGCGTTCACGGTGCCGTCGACGCGTTCTACAAAACACCATGCCCTCACGCAGATGCAGATTCCGACAGTACACCTCATCCGATCCAAGGACGGACTTTGACGCTGGCGAGTTAGAAGCTGAAGACCATGGCCACTACGCGGACGTGATGTACAACTTTTGGGTGAAAGAGCTTGATTGCGTGAGTTGCGACGAGTCGGTGTCTCTGTTCAAAGACTATCGCGTCGCAAGCGGCCGCTACGATGAGTCGGATAAATACAACGTGTACTGCCCAGGCTGTGAGTCAGTCGTTTTAGTCGATGACTGGCGTGCCGATTGCACCTGTAATCGGTGTCATCATGAATGGTGTCCCGCCAACGGGAATGTCTCCGGCTCCGACTATGCATGCCCCGACTGTGGAGCGCGGTACTCGATCACTGATGCCATTAGCGAGCAAGGCGGCTTTGAGCTCAAGCAGTACGCAGTAGAGTACTATTGTACTGTCTGTGACGATCGCGGCGAACAGCGAGAGACGTACAAAGGGTACAAGAGCACGGGTACCGCCGACGAAAAGTTAGCCGACGTAGCAGCTACCGCCTGGGAAGCGGCAGACGATCTGGAGGCTTATGTCCCGGACCGGAGCATCCCAGAGGGCGCCATAACGCGGGAATCGGAGCTTAACGGTAATGATGTCTTCAATCACGGGTACACGGAGTGGCGGGATATGTTCAATTCACGCCAGTTACTGTGCCTCGGGCACCTGTTACGAGCAATCGAGTCGATTGAGGACCAAGCGATTCGTGAGCTGCTCTTGTTGGCGTTCTCGGACTCACTGATGTTCCAGAGCACGTTTACGATCTATAACCTCAGTGCAAACAAGATCGAGGGAACGTTTCGGATGAACTCCTTGTCCCCCAGATGGAGATCGTCGAGAACAATGTGTGGGGGACACGAGCTGGCCGAGGGACGTTCTCAAACACGTATGATAAACTTCGGAGTGGAGTCGCATACGCCCACGCACCCACGGAACGCTATATCAACGAGGATGGAGAAACGGTCGAATCAGAGCCGTTCGCCCAACCGATCGGCCAACATACATCGATTAGTCAGGGCGACATGCGGAGCTTAGATATCGAAAATGAGTACGACGCGGTCATCACGGACCCACCGTACTACGATAATATCGTCTATTCAGAGGTTGCTAATTACTTCTACGTCTGGCAACAGCTCCTTCTTGAGGATACATATGACTGCTTCAGGGGGGAGATGACACCGCGCACAGAATCGATCGTCACGAACCCATTTGAAGGGAAGACAGATGAGGACTTTGAGGCAGAGCTCGAGGAGGCGTTTACCGTTATCAAGCGAGCGCTGACCGAAGACGGCGTCCTCGCGTTTACGTACCATCACAGCGACTCCGAATCGTGGGGAGAGCTGCTTGAGTCGCTCTGCGAAGCTGGCTTTGAGGTGACGGCCTCGTATCCAATAGCGGCCGACGTGAACAAGTTCATCACGGGTGAGGCGGTCGAATTTGATATCATCATCGTTGCACGGCCTTCACAGGATCGTGAGCCGGTCTCGTGGCGAAATCTACGACGTCGAATTATCAAGACGACAAAAGAGACGCATATGCGGTTAGCTGATTCACAAGAGCTCTCCGAAGGCGACATCGGCGTGATTGAGATGGGGCGGGCGTTTCACGAATACTCCAAACACCACGGGGCAGTCCGCAGTGGCGATACCATCATGACGGCAAAGGAAGTCGTACAGGAGATCTACGGTATTCTCCAAGAGGCGTCAGATGTCGGTGAGCTTGATGTGTATCTTGATCTCTTGGCGATGTCTGACCCCTCCTACAGCGATCTCAACATGCTGAGTAAGGGCACGAAAGCCGATGCGGAGTCCATGCGGCGCATGAAATTGTACCGTATCGAGGATGGTCAGCTAATTCTCGGAACCTGGAACGATCCCCAACGGATCGCATACATCAGAACTCGATTGTCTGGGGACGACCCCGAATCAGTGTCGCCACTGGGGAAGGCACAGTTCCTCCGATATCAATACGAGGAGGGGAAAGCGCTCGGTGAGTGGCTTGACCGCTGGTCCGACACTGAGTCCCTCCGCGACATTTGCGAACAACTAGCCGACGCTACTGGGGATGAGACATTCAATCGACTGGTCGGGAGCGATAAGACATTCGACGAATACCAGTAACGCTCAGGGGGGTGTCGGCCTTATGCTATTAATTTAGTATGTCTGACCATCAGTTATCATATACATGCCAAGCCTTCCCAAAGCGGATCTTCACAAACGGATGCTGGGAGCAATTGCTGGATCAGTCAGTGACTGCAGCAATCCAGGCCGTCAGCCGCTCTCGTTTGTCCTTGCCCCTACGGGCCGAGCGTACCATGTCTATATGTTTACGCTCTCACAGTCGGATCCTACTGGGGAGCACCGTGATGAGGATGAGTATCGGATTGATATCAGGCTCCCGGAGCACGATAATGGGGACCGATCACCAGTAACTCCGACCCGCTCGGAAGAGTGGACTGTTGTGATTTGTGGATATGACCCTGAGACAGAGCTTTTCGTGTTGTGGGACGATGATCTGTACTCCGATGGATATGCATGGGTTCGCCACCTGCAGGTAGATCGCCAAGCTCTCGATGACGCTCTCGATGACGGATTGGGATTTCAAGAGCGGAACGGCGGCGACGGAGGCGAGCGAGTCATTGCTGCAACGAAGGAAAAGCTCAGTGACGCGCTTCACATGCGACATCGACTGGTAAATATCCGACAGTTGCTGAATGCCTACCTGCCGAACGACTGGCGTGATATCCCCTCACACCACACATCGGACGAGGTCTACTATCTCGAACTCATAGCTGAATACATCCTCGAGCGCACAGATCCCGATAGTTCGATGGCCGACCGGCGCTCAGAGGCCGAATCGAAGATTACCGCTATCGATGGCACACTGCTTGACCGGTGTGGTGTGAGCTCTAGCGATGAGTTTGACAACTTGTTTGAACGGATTGACGATGAGTGGCACGAAATTCCATCGGCTAAGGATATTGCCCAGGCTAAAGCAACCATCGAGGAGCAACTTGACGAGGAGCCTGAGTTAGAGGAGAGTACCTCCCCGCCATCCCCGACATTACGAGGGCCCGAAAGAGAAACAGAAACCGTTCAGCGAACAGCGCGTGACAGTGCGTTCTCCGGAATAGTTCGGGACGCATACGACTACCAGTGTGCGATCTGTGGCTCGGAACGCCGGTCGCCAAGCGGGAATCCGGAGGTTGAAGCGGCCCACATCTATCCGAAGCGCCTGAATGGCCGGGATGACGTTCGAAACGGGCTTGCGTTGTGTAAACTCCACCATTGGGCATTTGATACAGGCTGGCTTTCACTTACCGACGATCACGAGGTCCTTGTGCGCGATGCCCCCAATATCAATGGCTTTGCTGACTTCGAACCGTTGGCAACAACGAAAATTCAGTTACCAGAAGACCCCGCGGAACATCCACACGAGAGGTATCTGGAAGCACACCGGAAAATCCACGACTTTGGCTGACTCATCGCTCCCGACGTCGGGTCGAAGAGCTAACTGGAATCGACACCCGGGAGTGTCGTTTGGTCGGGAGTCCTAAACCGGGAAACGTTGTCAGGATCATAATTCATGATCAGCCGCTCGGTCGCATCGTTGCTCCGAGTCGTGTTGTCATGTTGCTTATTCATGAATTGGGCTCGACCTTTCTCGATGATCCAGTAGTCCTTGAGGCGAGACGGGACCCGTTGATATGAGACTGCCCACCTGCCGTCCAGCGATTCAAGCGCATCCACAAACCGATCATGGTCAAATTCGCCATGCCGGTACAGGGCATCACCTTCGTCCATATACGGTGGATCCGCATAGAAGAACGTATCCTCGCTGTCATACTGTTCCATTACATCAGCGTAGTCCAGGTTCTCGATCTGAACATTGTGAAAGCGTTCAGCGAACTCGTGCAGCTTATCTGTCGCATTCCGAAGCTTCCTCGCTTTGTTTCGTTGTGAAGCGGACGCAAATCCGGACTTCGTCCGGTATTTAGCCGCATACTGAGAGTATCGTAGGTAAAAGAATCGCCCTGCCCGTTCAATCGGATCATCAGGCCGCTCACCGTTGTAGAATTCCTTCGACCATTCTTCGTGTTGGTCGCGAGCGTAGGGAGTCATATCCAACCATTCTACGAGCTCGTCCTTGTGGTCACGAAGCACGCCGAAAAACTGGACAAGGTCCCCATCGCGATCGTTGTATATCTCAGTGTGGCTGGGCTGCTTCGTTAGCAACACTGACGCTCCGCCTCCGAAGACTTCGACATAGCACTGATGCGCAGGGAAATGCTCGATGATCCAGGGGGCGAGATATGACTTCCCACCAGGATACGGGAAAATAGATGTCGTCATACCCGGTTATTCAGATCCCCTCGTATAACTCTTTTTGAGATATGGCTAAGACCGCGAGAGGACTCCGAGGGCCACCTGGTGGTCAGCAATCGGACACCTCTACTAGTTCTATGAGCGAGGCGCACAGAAAGCAGTGGATGGTATGTCCCCCATCCAGAGGGAGCACCGGCCGAAGTCAGCTAATGACTTGGCCTGATTAGCGGGCTATACAGACGGTAATACGCAGTGGAGCATTGAGAACGTTTGGGTCACGCTTGAACCGATAGTGGGCCAGGATAGTGTTCCAATGCCCCGCCACAACTACTTGGTACTTGATCGTCAATTGGGACCCGCAGAGAAACGCCCCCTACAACTGCGACCGACTGTTGCACGGCAGGTAATTTCTTAGAGTCGACATTACATGGCCTCGCTCGCCTCGGCGGAACAAAGCTTGATTTCGATCTTGTAACCCGCAGCGAGCGCACAAGCGCCCCTCCGTTCAATTACTGCTTTCTCTTCCTCACTGTGGAGAGTGACAGCACCCCACGAATAGGGCTCCTATCTGCAGCTGTGTCACACATTTATACCACCAGCCGGCTTCGGTGTGTCCAATTACAATGTCGCAGGAGCCGACGGGCCGACGCGAGCTGCCCATCGAACGGGGGTTCCCGATCGAGCGCGTTAACGAAATCGCGCAAAAAGAAGGCCGTGCAAAGCAACATTACCGGCCCATATACACTATGCACAAGTGGTGGGCTCGTCGGGCCGGCTCGATCTTCCGTGCAATCACACTCTACTCACTTCTGGATGATCCGGACACTGTAGATATCCACGAGCCAGGTGCGAACGGGTCTCTTGCTGAGTACGCCAATGACACTGCAGAGCTGGAACAGCTCCTCGCAGATGTCGATCTCACAAACCCAGAAAGCCTCTGGTCGCTCTACGCGAAAGATGTCCGAGTCGGTGACAAACGTGTTCTCGACCCCTTCATGGGTGGCGGGACATCGCTCGTTGAAGCGTCCCGTTTCAGCGCCGATGTGACAGGATACGATCTCAACCCCGTCGCGTGGTTTGTGACAAAGAAGGAGCTGGAGGCTGGTGCGACTGACCCCGAGACGCTGCAAGCAGCCTACGAAACTGTCGAAGCCGATGTCGCGGACGAGATCTCACAGTACTACCGAACCTCGTGTCCGAACGGCGACCACGACGCGGACATCATGTACACCTTCTGGGTGAAAGAGCTCGACTGCGTCTCATGCGGTCACACAGTCCCATTGTTCAAAGACTACCGGGTCGCGAAGGGTCGCTATGAAAACGGTGACAAATACAATGTACTTTGCCCCGACTGCGAGTCAGTCGTTCTCGTTGACGATTGGCAGAATGAGTCGACGTGTGATACGTGTGGGTTCAATTTTACTCCGAAGAACGGCACCGTAGCCCGAGGGAAAGTACGCCTGTAGTGACTGCGGACAGTCGTACAAGATCACGGAGGCAATCCAAGAACAGGACGGATACGAGCTTCGTCAATACGCAATCGAGTATCACTGCCCGACGTGTGACGATGGAGCCCACGACCGGAGTGAAGTCAAGGGCTACAAAGCTGCCGAGCCAGCTGATGAGGAGCTCTTCGCCGAGGCTCGAAGTGAATTCTCTGGAAACGAGGCGCTCAAAGAGTACGTACCCGATGAAGAGCTCCCGCCCGGGCATATGCTCTCGGAGCGGAATCCCGTCTTCGACCACGGGTACAGCTCGTGGACCGACATGTACAACGAGCGCCAGCTCCTGTCGCTGGCGAAGCTCCTCCGCTCAATTGACGAGATAGAGGATCCGAACGCACGCGAGTACCTCCTTCTTGCTTTCAGCGACTTCCAGCGAACTAACAGCATGATGTGCTCGTACCAGCCATCGCGCAACCACTCGAATCACATCTTCAAGACAAACTCGTTCGATCCGCCGAACCAGCCGAGCGAAGGGAATGTCTGGGGCGCCAAGTACGGCATGGGCACCTTCGAATCGGCTTGGGAGATGGTGATGTCCGGCGTCGAGTACGCAAATGCGCCCACGGATCGCCACATGGTAGATGATTCAATGGAGGAGACGCCACCCTTCAGCCAACCTATTGGCCAAAACGCGACCGTCCACCAGGGCGACATGCGACTGATCGGTGACGAGGACCGCTATGACGCCGTTATCACGGACCCTCCGTACTACGACAATATCATCTACTCCGAGCTGGCCGACTACTTCTACGTCTGGCTGAAGCTCCTCCTCGAAGACGAGTACGAGGGGTTCGACGAGCAGAGTACCCCTCGAGCAGAGTCTATCGTCGCGAATCCGTATCTCGGCAAAGGGTCCGAAGAATTCGAATCCGAGCTCCACGAGGCCTTCACGGCGATCCGAACGGCCATCAAGGAGGACGGTGTCCTCACATTCACGTACCACCACAGTGACTCCGAATCGTGGGGAGAGCTCCTCACGTCACTCTGTGACGCCGACTTCGAAGTCACCGCCACCTATCCGATCAGCTCGGATATTCACAAATTCATCGGCGGCGAAGCGGTCGAATTCGATATCATCATCGTCGCACGGCCGGCCGGCGATCGCGAGCCTGTCTCGTGGCGAAACCTCCGCCGGCGCATCATCCAAACGACCAAGCAAACCCACGCCCGTCTCACCGAAAATCGAGATCTCAATCGAGGAGACATTGGCGTGATCGAGATGGGGCGCGCGTTCAGCGAGTACTCGAAACACCACGGAAACGTCCGTCGTGGTGACGGGATCATGGACGCGAAGGATGTCGTTGATGAGATCTATGGCATCCTCCAGGAGGCCAGCGATGTCGGCGAGCTGGACGTGTACATCGATCTCCTCTCGACAGCCAGCCCTTCGTACAGCGATCTGAACATGCTGTCCCAGGGGACGAGCGCCGACCCCGACCGTATGCGGGACATGCACCTCTATGAGATCGAGGATGGTGACTTCACGCTCCTCAACTGGACCGATGATGACAGAATTGCGTACATCGAGGCTCGCGTCAACGGCGATGATGCAGAGCATCTCACGGCATTGGACAAAGCGCACTACCTCCGCTACAAGTTCGAACGCGGTCAATCGACGGAGAACTATCTCAATAAGTGGGGGATCAGTGACGGTCTCCGTGATATGTGTGAGTCACTCGCTGATGCGACAGGTGATGAGACCTATCGTCGCCTCCTCGGCGGCGACTCCTCACTGACCGAGTACGGAGCCTAACGGGATGCCGATGGGGGCCTGACGGCCAGGAGCCTCCGTTTCAACGAGGGTGAGGTGTTGCTTCGTGGGTCGGAAACGGGTCCGACTGATGGGCAATACAGGAGGCACACTTTGGGCCGACTCCGTTCCGGATGGGCGGGTACTACGCGATGCCATGGATTGTGGGACAGCCCTGGTTTTTGAGTCACGATGGTTGCTCAATTCTCAACCCCCGGGGTAAACCCAGAATTGGGGGTCGAGAGAAAGTTGATGTGGGAGGCGTCGGTATGAAGGCCTGTGTCCCCTGAATTGGACATGGTTACAGACGCACCGTAGTGGGGTTGAAGAATCGCGACCTTCGGTCAGGACACCGACCGCGAGGTCGTTACAGACGCACCGTAGTGGGGTTGAAGAGGCTCGCTGCCGCGCGCCGTGTTCGCGCTCATCTCGTTACAGACGCACCGTAGTGGGGTTGAAGACCTGTTCGCGGAAGGGGATGGGAGGGTCGCACCGGGTTACAGACGCACCGTAGTGGGGTTGAAGAGACCCGACGCCGGTCGAGAACGACCTGACCGTCGCCGGTTACAGACGCACCGTAGTGGGGTTGAAGAAATCACTCGCCGCCGCGCAACCCGTTCGACCTGTGTTACAGACGCACCGTAGTGGGGTTGAAGAAGCGCTCCGACTATGGTAATCGCCGAGGCGAGCGCGTTACAGACGCACCGTAGTGGGGTTGAAGAACAGACACCGAATGGGACACACCGATCGAAACCTGGTTACAGACGCACCGTAGTGGGGTTGAAGAGCGAACAGCCTCTCGGTTGGGGTCATGGCGGGCGTGTTACAGACGCACCGTAGTGGGGTTGAAGAGGCATCTACGCGAACGGCAACGACCAGCTCGCCATCCGTTACAGACGCACCGTAGTGGGGTTGAAGAGCACCATGGAAAGGAGCGAGTCGGGGCTTCGACTTTGTTACAGACGCACCGTAGTGGGGTTGAAGACGTCTACCTCTGAAACCGTCACCATCGACGGCGCGGTTACAGACGCACCGTAGTGGGGTTGAAGCGTCGAGGGGCCGAAGCTTCGGATAGAGGGGCCGAACGTTACAGACGCACCGTAGTGGGGTTGAAGCTTCGAGGTCCAGACGCACGCCGAGCTTCGGGAAGCGAGTTACAGACGCACCGTAGTGGGGTTGAAGCGTGATTAACAACAACAGTGCCGAATCCGTTTGCAGTGTTACAGACGCACCGTAGTGGGGTTGAAGCATGGACGTGGCGCTGATGAAGAAGAGAGCGCGCTGTTACAGACGCACCGTAGTGGGGTTGAAGCACGTTCATAATAGCAGGGTTCAGGCCGGGCCGGGCGACGTTACAGACGCACCGTAGTGGGGTTGAAGCTCCCGCTCGCGGTGGCGGTCATCCTGCACCACGAGGAGGTTACAGACGCACCGTAGTGGGGTTGAAGCGCATCGTCGGCCTCCACGAAGCGGCCGAGTCCGACGTTACAGACGCACCGTAGTGGGGTTGAAGCGATAATCCGAACACGTCAAATCCGCCGACGCGGCCCAGTTACAGACGCACCGTAGTGGGGTTGAAGCTCGTAGGTGTGACTTTCGCGCGGGTGGCCGGCACGTTACAGACGCACCGTAGTGGGGTTGAAGCGTCGTACTGAACCCGGAGGTGGCCGGGCTGTGAGCGCGTTACAGACGCACCGTGGTGGGGTTGAAGCCACCCCGGAGCGATGCTCTGGAAGCGCGCGAGCGGCGTTACAGACGCGCCGAGATCGGTTGAAGTTCGAAGCCGGTTGCCGCACCGGTTTCTGTGTCTGAGTGGTATAGATGCACCTGTACAGGTGTGACAAGCACCATCGTGTTCGTAGCCACTACGAACGAATGCCCCTAACACCCACAATCCAGCCCGCGCAGCTCCCCCTCAACGATCCTCGCCCCACCCGCACCAAGGGTCTCTCCACACCGCCCACACGACGGTGCCTCGAAGAACGCTGCCTCGTGTCCGTAGATCTGCGAAACTACACACGTTTCCGCCCCATCGGTCACCGTCAGCTCGAGATCGCCCTTCTGGTACGGGATCACGAGCGACGCGACGATCGTATACTCGGCGTTGATTCGGTGCCGGTTCCGGATTTTCTGTTGATACGCCGGGAATCCATCTCGTCGAGCCTCCTCGAGTTCAGTTAGCTCTGCAACCACATCGGAACGCTCCTCCTGGCGAGTTTCCTGATCGTCCAACAGCTCTAACCGCTCGGCTCGCTCTGTTGCCGCCTCTAGTGCCGATCGAATTGAGGCAAGCTCTTCGTCAAGCCGTTCGCGTTCCTTGCGAAGCGTCTCGAGTCGCTCTGCTTGCACCTCCAGATACTCCTCGAATTCAACACCTGCAGCGTTCCCGGCTTGCTCTTGGATCTCGTCAACCGTTGCTTCAGTCACTGCATGCGCCCGCTCGTGAGCGGCTGCAAACACCTCCGCATCAACAGTTGTCGGCTCCGATTCGGTTACGCCCGGATGTGCGGGCGACTGTGTGACCACATCCCCCACCTCGGCCAGCAACGGCAACGGCTCCCCTGTGTCAGCATCCACTCCAACACTCACCAGGAAGTCCCGCTCGAATTCACTGACCGTCTCGATCGACACTTCGACCAGACACCAGACGCCCTGTTTCGTGAAGTACGGTGAAAACTTCCGATCCACTACCGACAGCGAGGAGGCGTCGATCCACTCAGGCACTGGCTCATCGAGCACTGATTCAGAGAGCGGTATCGCACACGGCGGCCCAGCGCCAACCGAGTCTAACAGCGCCCCTGCAAGGGTCGATTCGGGTGTGCAGTCGTATTGGTTCGGCCCTGTAGGTTCCTCCTCTCCTGGCGTTAGCCACAGCTCGATCTCGCCCGTAGCGGCAGCAAGCCGCTCTGCGAGTGGCGCCGGCAGCGACTCACCAGCCCCGCGAACCGTCCATGTAGGCTCCCCCTCGACAAGCTCGACATCGGCGCCCACACACACCGCACGCAATACCTGCTTCACATGCGTGGGCGAGCGCTCAAGCGCGCGGTCTCCATCGACAGTCGCTTGTCGTGGACTCACTCGTGATCACCCAACCGTGTTTGAGCCCCTGCTACCCCACCCGCCGGCATATCACGATCCGCACCCAGATCGAACCCCGCAAACACGCCATCGTTGAATTCGGCCATTTTCGAGGCAAGCTCCTGTTGTTCGCTCAGATCGACGGCCATTGCGTCGAAGTCGTTCTCTAATTCGATCTGCGACCCAGCATCGAGGAGCCGCTCGAAGATTGCGTCCTCGAAGCTCTGGCCGGATTGCTCAAGCCCCGAAAGGATCGTACTGAGCTCGCCCACCGTCTGTTGGAACAGATCGATCTTGCTGTACAGTCGCTCAAGTACGTACTCTTCGATCGTCCCTTCAAGCGCCATATTGAACACGTAGACGTCGCGATCCTGGCCGATCCGATGAATTCGCCCAATTCGCTGTTCGACCTTCATCGGGTTCCACGGCAGATCGTAGTTCACCATAATATTGCAAAACTGGAGGTTTCGGCCCTCGTTCATGGCGTCCGTCGAGACGAGAATGCCACCCTCGCGCTCGAAATCCGCGACGATCGTCTCCTTTTCCGCGCTTGAATGGCCACCGTGGAACGCGTGTGTGGTGTAGCCAGCGTCTGCGAGCCCCGCAAGCAGTGTGGCCTGCGTGGCCCGGAATTGGGTAAAGACGATCACACGCCCCTTGTCGACCGTCTCACGGGCCTGGTCGATGATATCGGTGAGGCGCTGTTGTTTCGTGTTTGTCTCGATCGCATCGATCGCATCCAGAATCGACCGGAGATCGTCACGTGAGTCGAGATGCTCCTGGTCATGGAGCTGCTTTTGAATAGTTCCACGAAGCGCCGCCGGACTGCTAACCACCTCCTTCTGGAGGAGCATCAACACGAGCTTCTGCCCCTGATCCTGGCTATACGCACCCGTCACGTACTCCGTTACAAGCTCGTATAGTTCGCGCTCGGCCGGGGTCGGCGGAAACGTACGCGTGTCGATATGGCGATCGGTGAAGTCGATATCTGTCTCCGCGCGACGGTTTCGGATCATCACCTGCCCGAGCCGTCGCTGAAGCTCCTCAGTGTTGACCAGCGTGTCATTCGTGTCGACGAAGTAGTTGTGGAAGACGTCTCGTGTGCCGAACAGCCCCGGGCGCAGCAACGAGATGATATTGTACAGATCCGTCAGCTCGTTTTGGATCGGTGTCGCCGTGAGGAAAAACGCATACCGATAGCGCAGCTGGTCGATCAGTGAGTACCGCTCCGTCTCCTCGTTTTTCACGTAGTGGGCCTCATCCAACACAAGGACGTCCCAGTCGCGCGCAAGCACGGTCTCTCGGTGGCGATCGCTTTTCGCCGTGTCGATCGACGCGATCACGTGATCATGGGTGGCGAAGTCCACAAACTCATCGTCGTAATTGCAGACATACTCGAGTCCAAATTTCTCCGACAGCTCACCTTGCCATTGCTTGGCCAGCTGTGCGGGGGTCAGGATCAACACCGATCCGGAGGTGTCCCGGTGGTGCATCTCTTTGAGGATCATCCCGACTTCGATCGTCTTCCCCAGGCCAACCTCATCGGCTAGCAAGGCAGTGCCGTTCATCTCAAACAGCGCTCGATATGCCGCATTCACCTGGTGTTCGAGGAGCTTGACATCTGTCCGATCGAGCTGGTCGAGCGCTTGGAGCGCCGTGTCCGACTCACCGGCCGCGACCCTCCGGGCAAACGCGGCGAGGACACCGTCCGATGACGCTCCCTCTTCGGATTCGGTGAGCGACTCCGCGATATGGTCGGTCCGCTCGACCGTCACGAATCGTGAGTCATCGCCCGCGCCCGACTCTGGCATACCAAGCGTGAGTTAGCCAACCGACATAACGATTCGTCTCGGGCCGGGCGTCAAAGCCCGGTACAGTTTAACGGGATAGCGTCCACATGCGGATATCACCTATGTCGCCCCCGATGATTCTGCGTCTGGCCGGCGACCGCTCGAACGCGGCTTTCCCATCGAGCGTATCTCTGCGATAGCTGAGCGGGAGCGACGCGCAAAGCGCCACTACCGGCCGATCTACACGATGCACAAATGGTGGGCCCGCCGCCTCGGCAGTGTCGGACGGGCGATCTCCCTGTACGGACTCATCACCGATGCGGACGCGACCACAATCCACGGCGAGGGGAGGCAGATAACGCTTGACGGCCCCGATGAGTCGGCGCTGGCCGGCGCGATCGATGCCGTCTCTGCGACTGATCCCGACGCCCTGTGGCCCTGGTACACCAGCGACATCACGATCGACGATGTCCGCGTCTACGACCCATTCATGGGCGGTGGCACGTTCCTCACCGAAGCCGCACGCTTTGGCGCGGATGTGATCGGCACCGATCTCAATCCCGTCGCGTGGTTTGTCACGAAGACGCAATTGGGCGCAAGCAGCGTCGAGCTCGACGCGTTCGATGCGGCCTTCGAGTCGGTCACAGCCGAGGTGGCCGAGGAGCTGACCAACCATTATCAGACACCCTGCCCCCACGCCAGTGACGACCACACGGCTGATGTCATGCATGCGCTGTGGGTGAAAGAGTTAGACTGTGTCTCGTGTGGTGACACAGTCCCCCTCTTTTCGGATCGCCGCGTCGCGAACGGTCGGTACGACCACAAGGGCGAGTATCTGGTCCACTGCCCGGACTGTGAGGCGCTTGTCTACACTGATGACTGGGAGGCCGAAACCACCTGCACGGACTGTGAGACGACGTTCGACCCGTCGGCGGGGACCGTTGGAGGCGGCGAGTACGCCTGCCGTCACTGCGGCCAACGGTACCCCGTGACCGATGCGGTCGCCGAGCAGGGCGGCTACAGCCAGCGTCTCTACGCGATCGAGTACTACTGTCCGACGTGTGATGGCGATCGCGACTCCCCCGCGAAAGGGTACAAGGCCGCCTCAGACGCCGATCGCGAGCGCTACGAGACAGCCGCCGACGAGTGGGCCGCCAGCGATGAGCTTCGTGAGTATGTACCAGATGACCCGATTCCCGAAGGAGCGATCACGGCCGCATCATCGATCTCCGGCAACGATCTGTTCCAACACGGGTACACAGCGTGGACGGACTGCTACAACGACCGGCAGCTCCTCGCGCTTGCCACGCTGCTTCGCGCGATCGACGACGTCGAGGAGCCGCTCATCCAGGAGTATCTCTTGCTCGCCTTTTCTGATATGCTCCGATTCAACACGATGCTCGTCGGCTACCAGGCCTCTAAGAACCACATCAACGATCTGTTCCAGACGAACACGTTCGACCCCGTCACTCGTCCAGCCGAGGCCAATCCGTGGGGGACTGATTACGGGATGGGCACGTTCCGAAAATCGGTCCAGATGGTTCGCGATGGCATCGAGTACGCGCATGCCCCCACGGATCGGTACCTGACACCAGAGGGCGATACTGCAACCGCGAGGTTCACCACGCCCATCAAGACCGATAGTGAGCTCCACCAAGCCGATATGCGAGATGTCGAGCTCTCGGAACCGGTGGATCTGATCATCACGGACCCGCCTTACTACGACCAGCTCCTGTATGCGGATCTCGCCGACTACTTCTACGTCTGGCAACGGCAGCTCCTGGGCGATCGCTACGAGGCGTTTGCGCCGGCGCTGACCCCACGCACGGGTAGCATCGTCGAGAATCCGTTCACAGAGCAATGCGCATCCGACTTTGAAGCCGATCTCGCCGAGGCCTTCGCGACGATGGAGCGCCAGCTCGCCGATGATGGCCTCCTCGCCTTCACGTATCGCTACACCGACGCGGCAGCGTGGGGTACACTGGTTGACACCGTCTGTGATGCGGGGTTCACGATCGAGCAGCTGTACCCCCTGTCGGTGAACGTGCCGAGCTTCACGGACGCGAGTGATGCTGAATTCGATGTGCTTGTCGTTGCTGTCCCGAGAGTCGAGCAACCGACCCCGACCAGCTGGCGAGCCCTTCGTCGCGAGATGCATCGAGACGTCGGCGAGCTTCGAGAAACGCTCGAGCGCGAACGCTCACTCTCCCAGGGTGAGCGGGGCGTCCTAGAACTTGGTGCGTGTCTGCGCCGCTACAGCGAGCATGCAGGCCGGATCGAACAGGACGGCGAGCCTATGGATGCCAGGGCAGTTGTCGAGGCCATGTTTACGCTGATCGAAGACGCCGGTGAGCTCACCGCAACGGACATCTTCCTCGATCTACTCGACGACATGCCCGACGACATCGCCGCCGTTCATGACAGCATCCGGGGGACAAACGTCGACATGGACACGCTCCAACAGCGTCGCCTCATCATCGAGTCACCTGAGGGCCCCCAGCTCGGTACGTGGGATGCGCCCGCCCGCATCCGCTATGTCGACCACTGTGTCGCGAACGAGACGAACGTGACCCCGCTCGTGAAGCTGCAGTTCCTACGGCGGCGCTTCGAGCGTGGCGAGTCACTCCAGCCCCAGCTCGATGCGTGGCGCGACGATGAGGGCCTCCAAGCGCTCGCCAGTCGCCTGGCAGATGCCACTGGCGACGAAACATACCGGCGGTTGCTTGCAGAGCGAGACACCACTGATCTGTGAGCTAATCGCCAGAGGGATCGTTTCATGCACCAGCTGACCGCCATGTTTATCCGAGCACCCGCCCGGGTTCACACAATTACATGGCAAACGCGGATTCGCTGACGCAAACCCTCGCTGACACTGTCACACTCAGCGAGGAGCTCCGGGAGGAGGGCCGCATTGATGGCCAGGTCAAACTCTATAATATCGACGACGAGGACGAATTTGAGGCGGATGCGGATACCTTCTTCAAGCGGACGGTCACGACCCAGGGTCTACAGGAGACGCTCTCGATCCTTCGTGATTCACTCAACGGCGATGACCCGCGAAAGGCGCACGTACTCTACGGGCCGTACGGTTCGGGAAGTCCCACCAGATGGTGGCGCTGTATCACTGCTTTGCCGCACCACGCGTCGCCGGCGAGTGGGCCGCCGATAAAGGAAACGTCGACGGGCTCCAGGCGGCGCTCCCCGAGGATGCGACGGCGATCACCGTCGCGATGCAGTACGAGAACAACGACTATGACTACCTGTGGGAGCCATTCTTCGAAGGCCTCGATGCCGACCCCGGTGACTTCGATACCGGCGGCTACCCGGACATCAAGACCATCCAGGAGGCCGTTGGCGATCGGACGGTCGCGTTCATCATCGACGAGCTCGAAGACTGGTTTGACACCCTGGACAAAGACCTAGAGTCCGCAAACCGGGGGTTCCTCCAGGCCCTCATGGAGGCGACAGCGATCGAGTCGCTCGATCTGTTCACCATTGCCTCGGTGCTTCGCCGCGGCTCCAAAGTCCATGATATCCTCAATCGGGAGGATGCAGTCCAGGTGAACATGGACAGTAAGGTGAGCAAGGAAGATGTCCTCCTCCACCGCTTGATCGACGGGGTCGAGGAAGGGCCCGCGAGCGACATCATCGACGGCTATCTCGAGGCGTACCACCGCTCGGATTACGTCGACGATGAGGCCGTCACGCGCGACGAGATGCTGGAGCTGTACCCGTTCCATCCGGCGCTCATCGAGACGCTCGAGTCGCGGTACTATGCCGGCGATGAGAACCAAAACACTCGCGGGATGATCTATCTGTTCTCGACGCTGCTCTTGGAGCTGCAGGACCAGACGGATCTCATCACTCACGGCGATATCGACGCCGAGCAGTTCGAAGACGAGCTCATCAAAATCGACTTCGCCCGCCCGACCGCCTGTGTCAACGATATCAAGCGGCTGGATGCGAGTATCGACTTCGGCCGGCGGATCCTGAACACGATCCTCCTCTACTCGCTCAACGACAGCCAGGGTGAGGGCGCGGACGTGTCCGAGATCGTCATGGGGACCTACCAGACGAACAACCGGATCTCGGATATCTACATCCAGCTTGAGCAGATCCACGGTGTCGCCTGGCACCTCCACAAGCTGAACGGCAAGTATGCGATTCGTGATAAGCGGAACCCGAACGCGCTGATTCGCAATGCAGCCAGCGATGTCTCCGAACGGGCCGCCAAAGGCGAAATCGCGGATATGGTCAGCGAGCTCTTCGGGCCGCATTCCTACACCGTCGGCTTCCGCCCGGATGAGCTCTCGAAGATTCCCGACACCAACCAGGTGAAGGTGATTATCCACAGTGAGGAGTGGACGCCGGAACGCGTCCGTGCGGTTATCACAAACGACGGCCGTGGGCGTTCCTGGCGTAACACGTTCATCTTCGTCCAACCGAACGAAGGCGATGCGATCGAATCGGGCACCCGCTACATCGACAAGGCGCGCTACGTTGAGGGTGCTCGCCAGGTGCTCGCCGACCAGGGCCTCGATGATGGGATCCGAGCCCGGATCAAGAACATGAAAGAGCAAGAAGAGCAGGAGCTCCGCAAGGAGCTTCGGCTCGCGTACGGAGACGTCATCGATGGCGATGACTTGCTGAATGAATTCGAGATGGCGACGCCGATGCAGCTGGACGTGTTTGTTCTTGACGAGGATAAGGACGAGTACAGCGCCAAGACGCTCATCGACGAGGCCGCGGCCGACCCGTTCGATCTCGAGTCACACATCTGGCCGATCGCAGAAGATCTGCTTGAACGCAAGGGCGAGACGACAATCCAGGCTATCTACGAGGAGTTCCTCACCAAGCCAGCGCTCCCGATCCCCGGCGGCACTGGCGATGTCCTCGATGCCGCGAAGAACGGCGGCCTCGTTGACAAGCCCATTTTGCTCCACACGCCGACAGACGGCTTTAGCACCGATCTCGATCAGCTGACGCCCCAGACGAAGCTCGTGCTTGAGGCCGACATCGATGTCTGGGAGATCGACGATGTGATCGATGACATCCGCGGGCAGTTTTCCGCCGGGACAACGGAGCTCGCGATCGGCGACTACTACAACACACTCACCTCGAAGACCCAAGTCCGGATCGAGGGCGACGAAAAGGATCTGTTGTTCATGGCGATCGGCCGGCTGACGAACGACGACGGCTACGTGATCGCCAGGGGGGCAGAGCTCCTCGATGAACCCCAGCTGGACGGTACCGTTCGGGATGTCTCGCGTGCCACACAGATCGGCCCGTCGGCAGTGGCCGAGCGGCTGCGTGAGGCGATCGACGACACTGGGGAAGCGTCAGTAGAGGCCGTTCTTCGAGCGATCCGTGGCGACACGAGCGTGTATCTCCCCGCCGAGGACACAGAGCAAGCAGTCACGGAGGCCGTGATGACGCTCCTCAGCGAGCAGCATCTCCTCCGCACGGAGAACGGCTATGTCGACTCCCTCGGCGATCGGGATGTGTTCGAGATGACGATCGTGCCGAGTGTTTCCGGCGCGATCGCAGCCGAGATCGACGATTACATCGGCTCGCTTGACTCGGACACCAATTTCACCATCGACGACTTGCACACCCGTTTTGGCAGCTCCGCTCCCGAGGCTGCGATCAAGACGTATCTGCTACAGCATCTCGGGACCGACAGCGACCCGGCGTATGTCATCGCGAACAACGGGTCGACGGATCCCGGCCAGTGGATGCCCGGTTATCCGTTTAGCACGCCCAAGTCCGACGAGGAGCTCATCTGGGAATTCCACTACAACGGGGGCTCGGCGGCCGATCTCCGCGACAAGTGGAACCGAGAACAGGACGAGGGATCGGTCAACCACGCGACGATCGAATTCACCCTCCCCGAGGATGGGGCCTGCCGGCCGAGCTCCAGGACACGGCCACGGTGGAACATACGACGATCGAGCTCGCACTTGAGGCGAACCAACCCGCGGCCGAGCTGACAGCGTTTTTCGAAGGGCTCAGTGACGACGCCCACAGTATCATCGTCGACGCTGAATTCACGAAAGAGTAGTCGCCCACCGTCCCCACATCGCCACTCGCCACCGGTACCTTCATTCGAGCCCCCACAGATATTCTAATCAATCATCATGCCGAAACGCGGCCAGATCCCGGGCGTCTACAATATCGTCGAACGGGAGCAGTATGAGACGTTTCCGACGCAGTTTCCTGTGGATGCGTTTGTCGAGCTCCTCGAGGACGATGATCTCCCCACGCAGGTGACGGTCGTCAATCTTGAATCCGCTTTTACGCGACCGGACTTCATCACGGAGCTTCGGCGCACGATGGATCGCAAGGGCGATGATCTCGAACACGCTGACTCACCGATCATCCAGTTTGCCGTCGAGGCAGACATCCACCGCAGCGATCGCGGCAACGAGTACGATCTCTGGGTCGATGGCACCCCTATCCCCTTCGCGATGTGTTCGGACGACAGGTGGAAGCCCAAGCAGATGACCACAGCTGGCTCACGAGTCCGTTTTAGCCGCTAGCCGAGTCAACCGATAGTCATCCTGAAGAGTCGTAATCCTCAGATATACCGGATCATCACTGATGGATCGTCACGGTAGCGTCGTTCAACGACCAGGTTGATTCCAAGGAGAATCCAGACGGCAGGGAGGGCAACAGTCCTGATCACTTGAGCAAGATGGATGCTGATGGGGAAAGAACGGGGGAAATTGACTCATAGACTGCTACTGTTCGAGGGCGCGCTAATCGTAGTGGACAAATCGTACCTTCCGGGTCGTCGCTGGTCACCTCTTCGCCGGATGCGGCTGTGGCGTCGTCAACACCAGCTGTCGTCCGTCATCTGTATGGGATCACGAGAGGAGGAAGCGTAGCCCCATATTCGTCAACTTGCCAAGATTGATTAGCTAAACTAGGTGTTTTTGAGGCAACAAAATCGTGTAACGGCAGATATACTTATGATGTCATCTCGCTTCGGGCGGCCATGGGTGATCGGAAAAAGCGGTATCCAAGCTTCGGGATTGGGGAGTCGATGCCGGGGACTGTCGGCGACTCGCAGGGCACGCATCATGATCGGCAAGATGGCGCGAGCTTCAACCCGGAAGACGACATTGAAATCCCGTTGTCGAAGGGTGAACGCCGAGCCCAACACGAACGAAGGGTAGAACGTAATCGGAGACAAAGGCAGGGGAAGGCTGACTCCCCAAATCAAAGCAAGCAGCCACCGGGCAAATCGAAACAATCGGGGAAGCAACAAGGCCGGAACAGGCGGGACAATCGGCACATGGGTGAGGCAGATGGCAAGCGAATGCGCTCCGCACGAGAGTATGGCGACAGTTGGCCAGCGGACCGGCAGCGTCGGTTCCTGCGGGAGCATGGTGTCACCGCAGCGGAAATGGGATGGACACTCACTGAATGACGGCACGGAGCGCATTCTCACACCTCGGAGGAAGCCAAGGTGGCTGCCAGTACCGATTTGGGACAATTTCGATATAAACGATGGGACAAAACATATTCACCAACTGGTCACGGAAAGGCAGCAATCTACTATCTATCCAGTATAACGAAGGACAAAAGCAGTCCGAGCGTATCGACGTCAGGCGGGCTTGCGAGGCCGCAGTCAGCTTCTATCAAATCAAGTGGAAACATTCGATGTATGTTGTACCACTCTTTCACGCGAAACGGCCAAAGCTCACGTCGGATTTTGTCGTATATAAGCCAAGTACCAATCAGGTAGGCTTTCAAGACAACAAATTTGGCTCTCTCCGACGTGTGCAGGCGCACAAGCTCACTAACGCATCGTTCGCCCCCCGATTGAAGTGGTGGTTACCAGAGCATGCAGAAGAGCTTGGGATGGTTCCTCCAGAAGACCTTCCCCCCACACAGATTCCTGCCAAAGATCCACTAAGCAACGCTGACGCTGCGAAGCTGTTCACCGAGATGGAGACGCTTGTCCGACAGGACAGAGCTGCAGCCGAGCAAACAAATCGGGAAATATTCAGTGAGCTCGGCCTGGAGGCCGCAATTGACGCAGATGCCGTCATTGGCCCGCTCATTCCGATGGGCACTGAACCATACAAACAACAGCGTGCCTACAAGTTTACCTATACTGGAGCCGGTGAAGGCTCTGAGGACGATCCCTGGGAAGACAAGAGATCGAAGATTCATGACGAGGGGATGGGGATCTACTCGGGGAGTTACTACTTAGCAGCAAGTCCGCAGAGTCACCATCAGTGCCCCGTGGATATGGAGGCAGTCTACGCGCGGGATTCAGAGGTGTGGCTTGTCTCCCGAACGGACTCGATCCCAGCCGATTCTGCCGTCGATACCGCGCTCACGAATACTAACAACGACGTATGGCTTCACGAGCTCCTCAATCCGCTCCCGTTTGACCGGCAACTAAAGGCGTTGAGTAGGGTTAAACGCAAGAAGCGAAAGCGATCGCTCCTGTGCGGGCACCGTCCGGTTGACTACGAGCGAGCAGTATCACATAGCAACGAGTCACCCTTCGAATTGAACGAGTCACAGGCAGATGCAGTCCTCTGGGCTCGGGCTGCCCGGGATTGCATGCTCATTCATGGACCACCGGGGACGGGCAAGACTCGCACGCTCACAGCCGTCATTGTGGAGGCAATCGCTGAAGGAAACCGCGTTCTCGTTACAGCGCATACGAACCAAGCGGTTGACAACCTGCTCGTTGGAGATAGTAGCATCGACGAGCCCGCACCCGGGACTCTCCATGCTCTGGCCCGCGAGCCGGATTCACCACTCACAATCGCCCGAGTAGGAGAGAATTCGCGGAACGAGGTGGTTATTCGGGACTACCAGGGGCAGTCAGTGAAGAAATCAAATATTGTCGCCGCGACCACCAGTGGAGCCGCAGAATTCGACACCGACATGTTCGACATCGGGATCATTGATGAGGCGACCCAAGCGAGTCGAGCATCCGCAGCCATCGTGTTCAACGCAGCAACAAAGTTAGTGCTCGCTGGGGATCACAAACAGCTCCCACCGTTTTCAGGGAGCGACAACCCACTTACCGACCCGGTTCGCCCTTCACTATTTGAAGCCCTCGTTGACCGGTATGGGTCTACAATCACGAAGATGCTCACGACCCAATACCGGATGCATGAGTACATCGCAGCATTCCCGAACGAGGCGTTCTACGATGGTCGACTAACAACCGCCGACAGGAATCGAACGTGGACAGTCGGAACGTTAGCTCCACTCATCGGCTTGAACATTAAGGGAGAAGAACAGTCGACCGCCTCTGGTCACTCATACCTGAACACCGCGGAAGCAAAGGCTGCAGTCGATCAAGTACGCCTTCTTGCCATTGAAGGCGCAGCAATGAACGAGATCGGGGTCATTGCAGCTTACAGCGGCCAAGTGACTGAGATCCGTCGGCAACTACAGCGGTCCGGCATTCCTGATGTCTACGATGTCACAGTCGAAACCGTGGATGCATTCCAAGGGAGTCAACGTGACGCAATCATTCTCTCACTCACCAGAAGTAACTCCGCAAACAACAGTGGCTTCCTGACCGTTCCTGATGTCGGCCCCCGGCGGTTGAACGTAGCGCTCACTCGCGCGCGCAAGCGATTAGTCGTGATCGGTGACTTCGAAACCCTGGGGACTCTGGCCGAAAACCGTACTGCAGACGAAAGTTGTGCCGCGCTGTACGCCGATTTGGCTGACCACATTCGAGCTCAAGGTCGAATGAAGGATATAGACGCCCGCAGCGACAGTGCGAAAGGAATCGGCGTGTAGCCGGCTCGGTATTTGCCGAGGAGACCCGATATTTGGGACCCAGTCATGTCCTTAATCGCCTACTCCGGCCGCTCCGGCCCGAAGAACACCTCGAGCTTCCGCTCTTCGTGGTCGACTTGCACGCCGACAGTGTCACCAACCTCGGCGTCGAGCTCATCGGCAAGCGCAACACCAAGCGAGAGCGCCGGCGTCCCCTGACCGTTGAGCGCGACGATGTTTCGATGATCACCGCCATCGGCGAGTATGTCGAACAGGTCGCGAGGCATAGCTACAGGTATCATCTGCACTGCAAAAGCCTCCCGTCGTTTCGATACTACAGATAGCTACTGTACTGCGGTCCGTATCGAGCGTACACGAAGCTGTCAACGTTCTAGTCAGTAGATTACCTGGGCAAACCATGGTGTGTAGACCATGATGATTCGGTGAGTGTAGATCCTGATTCCAGCCAAGGCGCCCACGGCGATCTCGGCTATATCGGCGACCGACGAACCGGGCGCACGAGCAACCCCTGGGTCGCCATATGGGAACGCGAGCAGCGTGACCCCGCAGCCACCGACGACACGAACCCCCGAATGCACGACACGACACTGGACACGGAGATGTATCGATGATGCGGGGTCGCACGGTACTCGCGCTCGCCATGGTGGCGCTCCTCGCTGCCTCTGGCGTCGCCGCGGCCGCGGTCAGCTTCGATAACGGTACGACGCCATCGCCGCAGATCAACGAAGGGACGCACGGGTCGGGGCTCACGCTCGCGACGTACGATATCGGCGACGATCCAACGAGATACGAGGCGAATGACGGCTCGACAGCGAACCTCTCGGCCGTTATTCCGACAGACGACGAGCATCCGAACCGGTTCACGTTCTCTCCCGTCGCGATCAATGCCAGTGACTACCGGGTGTTCCCGACATCGGACGCGAACGTGAGCGCGGTCGACGCGACTGTGTGGAGCGTTGCAGGCGCGAATGCAAGCCTCGGGATGGTCGCCGACTCGGAGACGGCACCGAACGTGCAGGCCGTCCGGTTCCAGACGGACGGGTCGATGGCCGCCGATGATGAAGTCATCTTCGCGACCGACACGCCGTCGATCACGTCGGATGAGGCAAAGCGAGTCGCGCAAGTCGCTTTCCGTATCAACACGCTCGATGCGGGCACGACAGCCCAGATCCGGTTTGTCGACGCTGACGGCGACTACAAAGCGACGACTATCGACGATTCGCTGAACGCGAGCTCGCACGATGTCGCCGCCTCCGAAACCGGCCCCGCCGTGTGGCAGGAACCGCTCGGAAACCTTACGACTCAAACCGTTTCTGGGTCGGACGGCACGTTCGATGATCTCGAGCGCATCGAAGTGTCGGTGATGCACGGCGATCTCGATCTCGAAATCGCTGGCCTGAACGTCGAGCGGATGTCCGAATGGCAGTTTGGCGAGCAGAAAGTCCAAACCGCAGACGAAGAGTGGGTTACCGAGACGATCACCGAGCCACGTGGCATGGTGATGGTCACGGACATGGACACGCTCGGCCCGACGTTCGAGGACGCGACCATTCACAACCTCGAATTTGCGGTCGAGTATCGTGCCGAGCTTCAACCCGACGACAACCGACTGGTCAACATTTCGGAGGCTGAGAACAATCCCTCGTACGCGTACGAAGGCGACGTGTACGTGCAATTCACGGTCCCGGATCAGTACGATCTGACTCACTCCCAGCTTCGGCTGAACGACACGCAAACGCTTGGCCCCGGTCGCTACCAGGCCGTTGCGGTCGCGATGGGCACGGGCGACACGGCCTTCGGAAACATCTCGGCTGACGCATGGACCGACAAGACTGGCCTATACACTGGCGAGGGCGACACGCACACGCTTTCGGACTCGCTGCAGCCTGGCCAGACAATCACCGTCCACTACCAGCTCCAGCTCACAGAGCAGGACTACGAAGCCATGCAGGCCTCTGCCCAGACGCAGGGCGGCGGTGGCTTCTTCGGGAACCTCTGGGGCAAGCTCCTCGGAGTCGGTGGCGGCATCGTCGGCATCGTCACGGGCATCGGGCTCCTGTGGGGCAACGAAAAGCGCAAGAGCAGGGCAGAGGCGTAAGATGTCCGGCGTTCCGGACTCCGGCGAGCTGGTCGACAACCAAGCTACCGTCACTGGCGGGGTAACGGGCTGGCTCAAGCGCTATCTCGGAGCGATCGGGGCCGGATTCGCCTTCCTCATCATCGCTCCGGTGCGAGCCGCAGCCGAAGGCGGCGGCACCATGATCGCCGAATTCACCACCGGCCTCGCAGAGCTGCTTGGCTCGCTTGGCTTCGGCTCTGCGCTCATCGTGAACGCCGGGGCCGAAGGGACCGCCGGGTGGGTAGCAACCGAATCGATCGGCTTCGTCCTCGCGCTTGGGGCCGTCTTAGTCGGCGGTGTCATGTGGACGTACGCGCTCGATCTCGCTGATTCGGATCTTCCATTCTGGCAGAATGTGCCCGTCCTCGGGTTCTTCTTCAGCGATAACGACGAGCAGTGACAATGATAGGCCACCCTCTCCGACATCGGCTGCAGGGGGGACATAGCGCCAGCAACCGAGGAGGGACCGACTGTGGCCTCTGATGAGGAACTACAAGCTCCCGAGGGAGGCGATGGGACGGCCCACGACTCCGTGTCATTCGTGACAGGGGGATGGTCGTGGTCGCCTGGCGGGTCGACTGCCGCGCTCAAGACATCAATCGAGAACGGAACAGTCCTCCCGAGCGTGCGGCTGATCGGCGGGATTACGAACCGTGGACCACTCGGTGTCCTGACCGCGTTCGTTTTCACCCCACTCTCACTGCTTGCGCTCGTCATCACGCAGTTTGCCAGCGATACAGCCACACAGCTCAGCCGGCTCGTTGGCGGGTATTTCGACGGGGTTGCCGGACTGTTTGGGCTGGCATTTATCGGTGAGGCTGGGCCGTTTCCAGTCACGACACCGGGCCTTGTTGGGGTCGCTCAGCGCGCCTTCACAGCAACTGCCCACGCAGTCACACAGCCCGCCTTCGGATTCGTCGTCGCCGTTGCGCTGACGCTCGTGATCGGGTTCATCGTCAACCTGGTGATTCAGTATGTCAGGTAGCGGTGGGCCCGAGCTCCCAAGCGGGACGGAGACGGGCGTCACGGTCCGCGATCCAGAGACAGGCGAACCGATCGCCGACGAGCGGCTCTGGGAACGAATCGCACCGGATTGGGTCAGCCAGCTTGGCGAAGTGTCCGACCTCCTCATCGCAGTCGGCAATCACCCGGCCCGATTCGTCACAGGCATCCTTGTCTCTGTACTTGGAGCCACGCTGTACGCTATCCTCATTGAAGGCTTGGCCGTTGGCCGCTATCTCGTTGGCCTCCCCGTCCCAGCAACGCGCTTCATCTGTACGAATCCAAGAGGCGAGACCTGTGATATTCTCTCGCTGAGCGATCTACCCCGGCTCCTCGGTGGGATTGTCGGCGACATCGGGACACACATCGGAGGCGCGATTGCGAGCAGTCTAGCGACTATCATCAACGGCATCGCACGAACACCGGGGCCGGCCGGGGCGCTCCTCGTCGTCGCAGCTGCGGCGGGCATCACCATCGGGGTTGTCATGCTCGGGGGACTTGCGATCGCCCTCCTCCCGTTTTCACTTCCAAAGGTCCGGCCATGAGTAGCCCACCACTCCCCAGAAAGCGATCGAAAAAGCTCGTCGTCGGCCTTGCAAGTGCCGTCACGGGCTTGGCCGCAAGCGCCTGGCATCTGATGTTTGGCCTCGGCCATTTCGTCATCTTCGACACGGGTACGTGGTTCTCGCCGATCCTCTACTTCGGCCGGTTTGCCGCACCCTCGCTGTCGTGGATCTCGACCGATCAAGCAGAGATGCTGGTCGTGACGGCCGTCGTCACGTTCGGCGTCGCGCAGTTTGCGATCTTCCTCATCCGCCGACGGCGACGGCAACGGAAGACGCGCCAATCATGAACCAATGACTGACACACACGCAGCCGATCGAGTACAACACGACGCTAGCCGTCGGCGGCCGGCGTCGGACGACCACTGGTACCGACTGGAGGGGGTGCGACAGCATGGCGCCTAACGGGCCGAAACAGGACACCGGTGCGCCCGGGAAGGTCCAACAGTTTCTGATGAAGCTTCGCGGGGGCACCCAGGAGGTGGCGAAGGGTCGGGGGTCGGCTGTAGCGTCGAAAGCCTCGGCGATATCGGGGCAAACCGGCCGTCGGCTCGGCGCCCTTGGAACGCTCCTCGCGCTTGTCCTCGGCATGTTCGTCGTGATCGGCGAGGCGCAGCCGCTCTATCGGATCCTCGAAGGTGGCGAGCTGCCGACCCGCTACCTCCGATTCGGATTCGCAGGTGTGCTCATCCTCGGGGCCGCATGGTGGCTGAACGTAACGGCTGCCCTCGTCCTTGCAGCCACCGTCTGGCTGGGCTTCATGCTCAATCGCCCGGAGATCCTGACGGCCATCAACAATCCGTTGGCGACGCCGTGGGTCATCGCCGGGGTCCTTATCGCGCTCATCCCCACGTGGTGGGCTCTCGACATCTACACAGCGACGAAACGAGCGCCGACTGTCGAGCGATTCGGCGAGAAATTCGTTGACCGGCTCACGAACCTCGCTGAAAGCGTCCTTACAGGCGCCCGGCTAGCTACCCTGGGAGCGCTCACGATCGGCTTTCTGGCGGCCTCACAAGCTGGTATCCTCACCGGCGAGCTCTTCGGCCTGTTCGAGGAAGCACCGCTCGTTGCAAGCAACCTCTTCGGGATCGGGCTCGGCTTTCTCGCCTTGGGTGGCACGGTCACCATTCCCGTGCTCGGGCCCGTGACGGTGGCCACGCTTGGAGCCCAGCTGTTCCTGTTCATCGCGGCGTTCGTGTTCGCCATCGCTGTCGGGGTGCGTTATGGCTGAGGTGCAGCATGCATAGCGGCCTTCGTGCCGTGCTCGTTGTCGCTGTCGTCCTCTCGACGCTCGGTCCGGCCATCGGGCTCGCGGTCGCACAGGACGCCCAGACGAGCGCACAGGCGAATGTGACGGCGGGACAGGGGTACACGCTCGAGGAGCTTCGCCGCGGCGGTGACTTACCGGTCGGGGAAGACACGCCACAGAGCATCAGGCGCTTTTCCGAGTACGGCGAGCTGAAAGTAGAGTATCCCGCCGTTGGCTTCCTCGGCCTGTTTGGAATCAACTGGGATCTCGGCCCCCGCTCGTCCGTCCATTCAAACGAACTCGTGTTCAGAGCCATCCGGTTCGACCCCCAACAGACGGAGTACACCGTGCGGGCGGTGTTCTACGACACCGCCGAGCGTGTCGTCACGACGGACAACACGACCCAGACGATGACCGTGCCCACCGACATCGAGGAGCGGTCCTGGGACATAACACTGAACGACGGCGCCTATCGCGACCAGACGAGCATCACCCTCCCCAAGCACGAGGGGAAGCAGGCCGTCCTCTGGATCGAGGGGGTTGAGGGTGCACGGTGGACGTGGTCGCACGACTCCGCACCGCTCTCCTCGGCAGTCGCCATCAACACGGAGGCTGGGTTCTTCGGGCGTGCCCTCCTCGTGTTCGTGCTCCCGATCTTTGTCGGGCTACTGCTTGACGCACACTTCGTCCCGAAGATCCTCAACAAGGTCGGGAAGGGGCCCGGAAACCTCACGCTCTGGTTCGGGACCATCGTGTTCGCCGTCGTCGGCATCTTGCTGATCTCCTGGGTATGGGCGTCGAATTTCCTCGTCTCGATGCCGCTCGTCGTCGCCGTCCTCGTCTGTGGGGCGGCCGGGGCCCTCTGGTTAGAGAAATCACACTCGCAGGTGACGAGGCTCGCGCTGCTTGGCGTCTCAACGAAGATCGACAAGACGTTCACCGGCGGGGAGGCCCGGTCGGCGCTCCGTGGGGAGATGCCGATCATCAAAGTTGCAACGCTCGCAGATGGCAGGACCGTCGTCATCCGCCGTGGTATCGTCCCGTTCCTCGCGCGGCTGTGGGGCGGTGCGGCTGTCCTCAACAATGCGGATCGGATCAAGTCGGAACTTGAGCTCACGGGGAAATCGGCCGCCGATAAGCTCGTCTTCATCGACGAGGACGCCGATGTCACCTACGAGTATTCCCCCGAAGGATTTGCGTTCGAGCTCGACACACGAACGGCGGATGGCCGTCTCGACATCACAGGCATTCTCAACCACCTTGGCGAGCTCGCCATCGGCGGTGCCGTGGGATACTATCTCGGTGGGCCTCTCGCCGCCATTCTGGGGGCGATCGGGGTGGTTGTCTTCGTGCACACGCACGCCGTCAATGGTGTTGCTCGGTTCACGCCTGCGCAGGGCCACTTCGGCGATGCCGTTGTAACGGCAATGCAGCTGGAGAAAGGCATCGACGAAAACCGCCAGCGTGAGGAGCTCCTCCGTGAGCTCCGCAGCGAGATCCGTCGCTCCGAGGATGTCGTCGAGGAGGTTCGCAACGCCAACGACGAGTCCGTCATCGGGAGCGCACACGAGCGCGATATTGACTGGCCGGACGACGAGCTCACGAGCGAGCGTCCCCACGCCGGCCGACGGGCCAACACCTCGGGTGACGACTAGTGGGCACCAACCGCGACACCACTGTCCAGCCCGATTCGAACATGCCAGTGGCAACGGGCAAGCGCGGTGTGGGGGTCCCAGGTGAGCGAGGCGCACCCACCCCTGAGGAAGAGCCGCCCGAGCCCATATCGGGGCCGAGGGGGACATCGGATGGCCCACATGACGCACATCCGGCCCTCCGGAACCTCAACGATCATCAGCGTCGTGCGATCGGCACCTTCACCGACGGCTTCGCCGATCGCCGAGCCTTGCTGGAATGGATGCTCCGCTTCCAGTACTGTTCGTTCGGCCGGCTCGCCGATCGGATCTACTTCGCGCTCGCGGACACACACGAGCGGACGACGCTCGCAGCGCTATGCCACGAGCCCGCACGTACCCGTGTTTCGCCAGCGCACGATCTCACAGACGCGGCCGCAAGAGCCGCGCGCCATCGACTGCGCTCACGGTATCTGCGGCCGGCCGCGCTCGCCGCGTATCGCGAGCTCCGGACGTCTGCAACTGAGTATGCTGTCGAAGCCAACCCGCCGGATCCAGACAAGTCACCGTTCTTCGCGCTTCGACCAGCCTTCGAGGAGTACTTCGCGCTCCAGACAGCTGCCCTGGAGAGCTTCCTCGATGGGTTCACGTCAGTCCGCGATGTCGAGGCCTGGTTCCAACGGCTCGACCACGCCACGTGGGGCGAAATCCGAAACGTACCCGGCGGCGACCACCTGGAGCATCGAATCCTCTCACAACGTGCCGCCAGGGGTGTTCTCGTCGATGCTGCCCGGCGGCCGTCCGCGAGCGCGAGCAGTTAGCGGCGCGGTATCTCCTCCCGGCGACCAATCGCTGCGTGCGTGGGCTCGCAGCCGTCGCTGGTGAATCGAGCGAAGAGCGTGTCGACGATGTCGGCGCACCACAGGGCTGATTCTCACTATGCCACACCAAACACCACCGGACGGCTACGACTGGGGCGAGCGAACACTGCAGGGCTATGAAGTCCTTCGTGACCATCGCGCGCCAAAGTACTACGAATCGGATGCTCAGGAGATCCGCGGCAAGTTCTCGATTCCGAGCTTCGATCTCGAGGCGTTTTGCGAGCACAAGTTCGGGCGGATGGTCTACCCGGACACGTTCATCCACGAACAGTCGGCCGAACGTGCGCGTTCGAACAAGGCCACGGACTGTTTCATCACGGCCGAGCGTGACGCCGGGAAGACGACGTTCGCCCGGAACTTGTCGCCGCGGCTCATGGAGGAAAACGACGAGAAAGTCATCTGGCGTGGCCGGTCGGAAAGTTCCGGTTGGCTCCCCTATCGCCATTGGACGCAGTTGTATCTCCCCGCGAGCGTCGAGCTCGACGGGACAATCATGGAGGAGGAAAGCGATGACCGCCTCCAACCGCTCGCCAACGAGCGTCTCGACGAGCTCGTTCGCGAGGTGGTCTACTACGACGATGTCTACGATCTCCTCGATCAAATCAGCGAGCGTCCCGCAGGCACGTTCAATGTCGTCTACCCGGACCCATCATTCGCCGGCTGTTCGACCGTCATCGAGCGCACCGACCGTGTGACTGGTACGTTCGAGTTCACGCCCGCATGGGAGAGTGATGACCCGGTCCACGACCCCGGCACCCGGACCATCGACTGGTGGTTCGCGTTCATTGTCGCCCGAGCTGAGTACGGCCCGTTCAACGAGTGGTGGTCGTTGCTGTTCGACGAGTGTGGCGACTTCATCAAGCAAAGCGCCTCGAACGCCGAAGGCCGCCTCCACGACAAGATCGAGCTGCTTCGGTCGCTGTGGGCAGCCTCACGCAAGCGCAAACTCTCGCTGTTTTTCTTCGGTCACCGTGGCCGAAACGTCCACGAGATCGTCCGCCGTGAGTTCAAATGGCACATCCAGCTAGCGGATGGCTCGCCAAACCCAACGCAAGGCCGGCGGTCGAGCTATCCGCTCGGAATGCAGAAGGTGCCGATGGAGACCGACATTCTCTCCGGGCAGCCCCAGGGCACCGGGATCTGCTTCGTCGAAAACGAATTCTCACTGTTCGGTTGGGGAAACATCGCTGAGCCGAGCGACAACGAGTGGGCCTCACGCTGGGTGAAGATCCGATTCGAGCCGCCCGCCGATGTCCAAGCCGCGTCCGATGAGACCGTCTCGCGTGAGCTCGCCTTCGATGACACAATCTTCGGCGAGTGGCAGAACGCCCACGCCCATCGGCTCCTCGTCAAGGATCCCGGCTCGGGCAGTATCTCGGTCGACTCCGGCGAGATAATCGACGAGCTGGTGTCGCCGATTGATGGCCTGCGCTTCTGTGCGCCGCTCCGTGAGAGCACAGACGGCCGCTACGTCGAGCTCGTCATGGAGCCGACACCGACGACCACACCGAGCGAGGAGACGGTCGTGGCTCGGCTGCCGAAGCCAGCCCAAGGCGAGATCAGTGGCATCACGGAGGCGATCGCGGATGACTGAGCATTCTCACAGGGAACACACAGTACCAGCAGCCGCGCCAACAACCGATGGGACCCAGCGCTTGCAGCCGCTCGAAACACCCCATTCCACCCATCTCCCTATCGGCCCGCGGTGCGTCCCCAGGCCCCGGCGGCCTCGTTTTTTCGAGGTTGTCTCGGGGAGCCGACACCAGTTGTACGCGCGCATTCAGAGTCGGAATGTGACAAGCCCCCCGGGGCGGGGGATCGATCGGGGCCTTACACTCCACACGCATGCCCAGGGGTGGCCGGCATGACCCTCGATGCGCGGTGGACGCAGGTGCTTCGCGAAGAATTCGCAGCTGACATTCGAGCGCTTGCCGACGCGTATCCAGACGAGCGATCGCTGTACATTCCCGTTAGGGAGCTCGCTGTCACCGACACGCGACTGGCCAGCGACATTCCACGACAACCAGAGCGCTCACAGGAGGCTGCAGAGGCAGCGCTCCATGATATCGAGCTGCCGGAGCGCAACGTGCCGCTCGGACTCGCGAACGTTCGGTTCACCGATCTTCCAGCGTCGGAGACGTTCACAGTTGGCGGGTTTTCACCCGCAGACACGATGTCCCGGCTCATCGATGTCGAGGGACAGATCACCAAACGGACGGAGGTGAATCCAAAGCTGCAGCTGGGCGCGTTCAGCTGCCTGCGGTGCGAGACGCTCACCCGGGTTACACAGCCGCCGTCGGGCATGATGCGTGAGCCGAACGAATGCGCCGGCTGTGAGCTGCAGGGGCCCTTCCGGCTGAAGGAAGCACAAAGCGAGTGGACGAATCACCAGAAGATCCGGCTTCAACAGCCGCCAGAGCAGGCCCAAGGCGAGACGGAGAATATCGATGTCCACGTGAGCGGTGATCTCGCCGGCGATGACGCGATCGAGGGCGGGACGCGTGTCACCGTGACCGGCCGCGTCACGCCGGTGTACAACAAAGGCAAGGTCGTCTGGAAAAAGCAGCTCATCGGCCAAGCCGTCACGACCGAGGAAGACTCGTTCGCCGAGATCGACACGGACGCCTACGCCGAGGAGATCGAGACGATTCGTACGCATCCGAACACAGCTCGTCTCCTCGTTTCGGAATTCGCCCCCGGCCACGCGGGCGATGAACACATCAAGCTCGCCTTGCTCCTCCAGCTGTTCGGCGGGTGGGCACGCGAATCCGATGGCGGGCGGTACTACCGCGGTGACTCACACATCTACCTCCTCGGGGACCCGGGCACCGACAAGACAGGCCTGCTTGAGCGGGCCTACGAGCTCTCGCCGCGCGGAGCAATCACGGATGGAACGGGCTCGTCTAGCGCCGGCCTCACCGCAGCGATCTCGAAGGACTCGTTTTCGGATGAGCAGTGGTCGATCGACGCCGGCACGCTCGTCTTAGCCCACGAGGGGTTGGCGGTCGTCGACGAGCTCGACAAGGGTGCCACTGCGGATCTCGATGCGCTCCATACGGCGCTTGAGTCCCAACGCGTCCTCATCTCGAAGGCCGGCAAGAACGCGATGCTCCCAGCCAAGACGGCACTGTTGGCCGCGGGCAATCCCACCGGAGGGCATATCGATCCGAGCACAGAAATCGCCGACCAAGTCGATCTCCAGTCCCCGCTCCTCTCCCGGTTCGATCTGATGTTCGTCGTCCGTGAGCGCACCGAGGAGGCGTTCGTCGAATCACTCGCCGAGATGATGGTGACCAGCCGGACGGCAGCCGGCAAGCAAGCGCGGGGAGAGGCCCTCCCTGACGCCCAGCGACACACCATCGAATCCGATCTCTCCGACCGGACGATCGTCGCCTACATCGCAGCCGCGAAAGAGTACCAGCCGGTCATCCGCGATCCTGCAGTGACACAGCTCGTTACCACATGGTTCACCAACCTCAAAACCGATCTCCCGAATCGCTACCGCCCCGACCAGTACGACGCCGCGGGCATGACCGACGAGCTCCCTGCGCTCCCAGTCACCGCCCGGAAGATCGGTGCAATGATGCGCCTGATGGAAGCGAGCGCTCGGTTGCGTCACTCCGAGGAAATCGAGGAGGTGGATTTTCGGACGGCGAAGCCACTGATCAGTCGCTCGCTCGGCGATATCGGGATCATGCCCAGCGACAACGCTGCGTTCGGGTCCGTGGACGCGGATGTGCGCCCGGGCGAGGTGGGCCTGTGAACGCCCACAGGCCAGCGCGTGTGCTCGCCTGCAACCGCGACGCGTCGACGCACGCCTCGGTCCACACGACCGCGTCTACGGCCGCACGTGCGGCTGACGCGCACCGTCCGCGCCGCGGTGGACGCGCAGGCCGGGACAGTACTGGGCCGGCGCGCACGCGGGCAGCGGGACTAGAGGTGATCACACATGCGTAGCCAGGCCGGTACCCGCGTCGGCGCGCGAGCGCTTGCAGTCATGTTCGCGCTCTTGCTCGCGACGAGCATGGTCGCGCCCGCAATCGCGCTCTCGGGGACAAAAGCGCCCGCGACGCCACCGGGTGCGCCACCGGCCCCGCACGCGCCCGCCCCAGCGCTCGGTGGCGCGGACACTGACACATTCGCGAGCGTGCCCGTGAACAACACGACGACCACTACAGACGACGTCGAGTGGGATGGTCCTGCCTCGTCAGTCACGTCCGGGCTCCCGGCAGCCATCCAATCGGAATTCAACGACATCTCTGCCGATGATTTCGCGGGCGTTCAAGCGACGGACGCCGCCGACTCGCTCACTGTCGAGCTCACGTTTGATGGCGACAGCGTCGACCCGGACTTTGCGATGAATTTCACCTCGGATCGCGACATCGGCCGTGTTGTCGGCATCCCACAACAGGCGCTCGAACAAGCGCTTGGACGAACGCCAGCGTTCGCGACGGTCGTGAACAGCGAGACGGACGAACGGACGACCCAGCCGATTCGGTACGTCGAGGCCAACGCCCAGACGTATGCCCTCGTTCGCTTCGAACATTTTTCGACGAACACGGTCTACTTCGAGGGAGTGTGTCTGTCTCCGCCGACCCGGCGCAGGATGGCGCCTCATGGACCTACAATATGAGTGACGCCGGTGCCGCGGGTGTCGAGAACTTCACCGTCACGCTAACTGGCGTGGAGTCGCGCTCATGGGATAACGTCTCGGCATCGACGCTGCTCAACGGTGAGAGCTTCCAGTATCAGGTGGGCGGCAACGCGAACGCGACCGGGCCGAACGGCTCGCCAACGGTGACGCTCACGGGAACGACCGAGTCGCGGGTTGCCTCGTGGATGGGGACGGATCTCGGATCGGGCGGTTCGACATCGGTGACCGTTGACGGGAACCTCGCCCCGACGGGCGAGTCGGTGACGTTCCACGGCGTCGAGACGACGACCCAGCAGTCGTGGTCGACTGCAGGGGCCTCAACCGGCGACACGAAAGACATCACCGTCGGGGGGAACATCCCGGCGGAGAACGGGCTCATCCAGTTTACTGGCGTCGAAACGACGACCAGGCAGACGTGGAGCGGCGCGGGCTCGGGGACGACCATCGCGGTCGACGGGAACGCCCCGCCGCAGAACGCGACCATCTCCTTCGAAGGGCAGGTCCCCACGAACAGCCGCACGGTCTCCGGTGCGAGCGGGTCGTCGGTCAGCGTGGGCGGGAACCTCGATCCGACCGGCCCGTCGACGAACAACGAGCCGACGGTGACGCTCGAAGGGCGTGGCTCGAACACGGCCGCGATCGCGAGTGGAATCGACGGTGACACCGTCTCCGTCAGCGGAAACCTGGAGCCGACGAACGCGCAGGTGACGCTTACGGGCCGGACGACGACGACGTCGAACGATTACTCGTGGTCGAACATCGTCGCAACCTACGGAACGTTCAGCCGGGGAATATCTGTAGACGGAAACCTCGACCCCACTGGGCCATCGTCGAACAACGAGCCGGAGATCGAAATCACGGGGCGGACGCTGACGGCGAACGCGTTCGACACTCAGGACACTATCGGGCCCGCAAACCGATTCCACAACTACGGAATCCCGGTTCCGAATGGGGGAACGATCACCGACCTCGACATTAGGTGGAGCCGCAATTCGCTGGTAGACGGCGGGCATCTTGAGATATATTTGGAGCGGGGAATGCCCGATCAAACGCTCGACACGGGCTCCATGACATACGTAGGGTCGTTCACTCCACCAAGTGGGCAGAATAGTGGTACCGCCAACGTGGGCATCAGTGACTTCGATCCCGGAGGGTACAGCTATGTGACGGTGATGTTCCTGTCCCCCGATAGTGGGCGACCAGTGATTCCGATGGATTCGACAGACGAAGCCGCGCTTCGGACCGATGACAGCAGTACCTATAATCAGGCAGCGGACATCACGGCTGTCTCCGAACCCGGCAACGTGAACGTCGATTTGGACAACGGTGAGTCGTACTATGCCGGGTTTATCGGGAGCGGTGGGACTCAGACAGTCGAACTTCCCGCACTGGATACGTCTGTAACCGAGATCACGATTGCCTCGAATGGCGGCGAGTTCGACGCTAGCCTTCGGATGAACGAGCGAAGCGCAACCGAGGACCCCTCGGTGGATATCGACGGTGATGGAACCGCGGAGGCGACCGCGGCCGGGGTATTCACGCAAGGCCAGACGACGACGCTCAGCCTCTCGGAATTGACGACCGGCACGCAGACGGTCGATACTGGGTCCTCTTCGGGTCCCGCCCCGGACTGGTCGCTTGACTACACGGAACGAACGGCGACGGAGGACCCGTCGGTGGACATCGACGGTGACGGCTCTCCCGAAGCGAGCGCGACCGGCGTCTACCAAGCCGGCGACACCGTGACGGTGGAGGTCCCATCGCTCGCCACCGGTGACAGCACGGTCACGACCAGTGCCGGCTCCGGGCCCGTGCCCGACTACTCGTTCTCGTTCACTGAGCGCACGGCGACGGAGGACCCGTCAGTAGACATCGACGGTGATGGTACGCCGGATGCCTCGCACAATGGTATCCTCACAACCGGGCAGACGAGCCAGCTATCGCTCCCGAACCTCGGCACGGGGACGCCGACCGTCGACACGTCGACGACCGCGGGGACGACTGGCTGGACCATCACCGCCGACGAGACGTTCATCACCGAGGACCCGTCCGTGGATCTCGACGGCGACGGCGCTCCCGAGGCGAGCTACAACGGGCAGATAGCGCCTGGTGCAAGCGCGTCTGTCCCCATCTCCGAACTAACAGCCGGCTCGCGCACGGTGGAGACATCGACGGGTGCGGGCGTCGTGGACTGGACCATCACCGCCGACGCGGTCACCGCGACGAAGGACCCAGCCGTCGATCTCGATGGCGACGGCTCGCCCGACGCAAGCTACACCGGCGTGATCCGCGACGGTGAAACGCAGACGGTCGACACGGCCGGTCTCGCGATTGGCACCCAACAGATAACGACGACGCTCACGAGCGGGCGCGCCAGCTGGAACCTGACGGCGACAGAGCGGATGGCCACTGAGGATCCAGCCGTGGACCTTGACGGCGACGGGACGGCCGAGGCGTCCGTCTCGGGCCTCCTATCCGACGGCGAGACGCGGACGTTCGACATCGGCCCCCTCGCGACCGGCACGCACACCGCTTCCATGTCGACGACGGGCTGGTCAAGCGCGACCGTCGAGCTGACCCTCCAGGAGCGAACCGTCACGGAGGACGCGACGGTGAACATCAACGGACAAACGATCACACACGCCGGCCAGCTGGCGGACGGCGAGACGGCAACCTACACAGCCGACGCGTCGTGGATACAGCCGGGCGAGAACACGGTCAGTGTCTCGGCGGCCCCGTCGCTGTCGAGCGATGCACCGACTGCTCGCGTTGGTATCAGCTACGAACATACAGCGCGGTCGAAGCAAACGGCGAACTACACAGCGACAGAGTGGACAGAAAGCTACGAGGTGAGCCACACCTACGCGGGTAACCGTGAGAGTGCAAGCCTCACGATCCCATTCCAGAAGTCCGTCGTCGCCGTACGCGATCTCGAAGTTCGCCGCGATGGCCAGACGTGGTCGCCCGTCGACACCCCGGGCTACACGCTCGAGGAGACGAACCTCACGGTCGCATTCGGCGCCGTCGAGCAGGCTGAACGCGTAAGCGTCCGCGTCACTGGCGTCGTCACGCGAACATCTGGCGGGAGTATCGAGGTACTGGATCCGTCGGTTGCCGGTGAGGATCTCAACACGGCGTTCGCGGTCTCCTCGCGCGTCCCCGGTGAGCCGCTCGCGATTGATGTCGGCAACACCTCACGGGCGAACGTTATCCACTACATCGACGCTGCAACATGGAACCAGTCGTCGTCATGGGTCTCAGAATCGACCGGTGGGCAGCGTGTCGTCATGCAAAACGCGACGGCAGACGGCGAGGCGACGATGCGGACACTCCCGGTGTCGGTGTCCGTCGAGACGGGCGACGTCGAGGTGACTGTCATCGATCCCGATCCAACGGCACCGACGTTCGCTATCTCCCCTGGTGAGTACGATGGCGACGAGCTGACCATCGCGTATCACAACACGACGACGGGCGAGACCTACCGGCTCCAATCCGTCTCACGCGGCATCCAGCTCGCCGAGGACGAAGCCGAGTCACCAGCAATCTTCGATATCAGCGACGAGCCACAGATAGTCCGTATCGAGCACGTGGACGGTAGTGAGAACGCCTCGGTGGCGGGCGGGGCTGGCCCGTCGGATGGCACCTCAAACGAGAGGGGCGGCTTTTTCACCGGAAACCTGGTGTCGATTCTCCTCGCAGGCGGCGCAGGACTGGGACTACTAATCGCCGTCGTGCTCGTCGTTGGTCGGCTCCGTCGCAGTCACGACAGCGATACCGAGACCGGTACCCAGCGCGACACCAACGACGGCCGTGGCGGTGTATCGGGGCTTATCGGTCGCTTGGCTGGTGGCGTTGGCACCGTCATCACAACAGTCGGCTCGATGTTTCTGTCGCTCCTGGGTGTGGGCTTCCGCATTCTGAAGCAGGAAACATGGCTCGCCGGTGGTGTCGTGATGCTCACAGCGATCTCTCTCGGCGCGGGGGGTCTCATTCCGGCGGCGACTGTCCGCGTGCTCATCCTCGTTGGACTCCTGGCCGGCGTTCCGTTGTTCATGCGCCGGGTCGGTGTCCAGTCGCTGGCGCTGTACGCGCTTGTTGCCGCCGGCATTCTCGTGTTTGGTGCAGAGCTCGTCGCCCCGGGCGTTCTCACAACGACAATCACGACGCTCGGGCCGATCGTCGTCGTGATCGGTGGCGCAGCCCTCCTGTTGTACCTCTGGAACCGGCGGAAAGACGCTGGGACCCCCGATGAAGTGAACACAATCCAGTTTGAGGGCGCAACAGTCACGCGGGACGCGATGGACACAGAGGAGGGCGCCGACTAGTGGTCTCGATAACTCCCGACGACTGGACGGCCCAATCGGAACGGGAACGGCAGCGTGCACACCGACACGGCCAACGATTTACGCGAACGGCGTTGGCACGCATCATGCTCGGTGGTTTGTTTGCGATCTCAGTGTGGCGGCTCCTCGCAGCGCCACTGGGCGTCGGGTATGCTGTCGTCCCTGCGCTGTTGCTGTTCATCGGGTGGTGGGACGCCCATGTCGCACACGAACACCCGCTCGACCGACTCCCGCGACACGCATTCCCTCTCTCGTTCGGGCCGGCAGCGAGCGCCTGTGGAACCGCAGCCCTTCGCGCGGTGAGACGCGGGACGCCACTCGGTCGCGCCCTCGCGTGGAACTACGGGGGCACGGCCGCGGCACAAGCGCACTACGAAGGAGCGCTCGCCCGCCACGAGACCGCCCGGACTCGCTATCGGGCGTGGGCTCACCACAGGACGCCTGAGACAGTATTCGCCCCCGAGGGCGTGCAGCTGTGGCGTGTCCTCGCCGGGGCGTGTGGACGCTGGACGCTGACCGTCCTTGCGGGTGATGTCGACCCCGTTGCGACGGCCAATGCTCGTGCAGCTGCACAGCGCGCCCACACCGAGCGCCTACTCCACCAGATGCTCTCACACGGATGCGAGCGCGGCCAGGCGCTGTACACAGTCATCGAGGAGCACGACCACCAATGATGGCCCCGGTCAGTGAGGCACTGCAGCTGGCCGTCGCGTACATGCTCGACACGTTCGGGATTGTTGGCGTCTCGGCCGGCGCCCTGGTTTCGACGGCGATGCTCCTCTATGCAGGGGTTCGCGCGCACATTGTGTTCGGCATCGTCGTTGAGCTCGCCGGAGCCGCCGCCCGGCATGGGGCTGTTTCACTCGTTGTCACGACCGCCGTGTTTCTGGGCGCGCTCTTTGCAGGCGTAATTCCCGGAATTGACTGGCAGGTACTTGGAGGACTGGTGACGGAGCTCCTCGGGTGGCTTGGGTCACTGGTCCGTTGAGGTAGTGGTGCCGTGATCCTGCGACGGCACCAGACGATCGGCAGCCCTGGCACGTTCATCGGAAGCAGACTGGCTGCATCTGTCGCCAGGAGTGGAGCTGATTGCCTCTAGTAGGTGTCGACACCCACCGCCCAATTTCAGCGTCCCCGTTCAATGCGATCGACGAGTCCATCGAAGTCCCGATCGAAACTCAACACTGCATCGATGTCCCGTGATTCACACAGCGCGAAACTTAATTACTGTCTCAAGGGGGCAGAAGAAGGCGCTTGTACTCACTCATCACGCAGCTTCCGAAACGCTCGTTCGAAGGTATAGTCGTCGATCAGCTTTGCCAGATCACGATTGTGTTCGTTCATGTTCTCCCCCGTCTTATCCAGGACACGAAACTCCTTCCCGGTATCTGTGACCGGGACGTAGAACACTTTGTTTGGGCCAGGTGCGTACCCCGCAAAGAGATCAATTTCGTCGTTGGTATACCCACCAGTTGGTATCGAATACTTCCAGCTCTTATCTGTGTCCTGTCTGGCCTTCTTAACCTGCACACGGAGGAGCTCGTCTTCCCTGTCTGCGATCAGGTCGTATTTGTACAAGCCGTGGGTGTATGAAACGCGACAATTGTGCTCGACGAGATCTGCCGCCGCGTGAAATTCGGCTAGCTCCCCGTCGACATGCCCAGGATTTCGGATTACATCTTCCGGAGCCATTTGATAGTAGACATTCAGAATTGTGGAGGGTAAATAGTATCAGGGGCCGATGAGCTACGACACAGAAGAGATCGATACACACGGAGTTTCACAGACGTAGGACTCATCACCGATCACACCACACTGAACCCCGGAAACCCGGAAACCCGGAAGCCCACACTCGACACCTATCCATCCTGGCGTGCATGCGGCCCCATGGACACACCATCCAGCCGCACAAGCCATCGCCGACAGGCCATTCCAGACATTGATTCTGGGATTACACATCTACAGGTTGACCACCCGCAGTCGCCCGCATTCCACGAAATCGTCCTCGATGCACTGCCGACAACCGACCATGCATACTGGGTCGATAGTCGGAACGTGGCCAGTACCTATCGGCTCTACGAGCGGGCCCACTCGGAGGCCACACTTTCCGGGTTACAGATCGCTCGAGCGTTTACCGCCTACCAGCATTTCTCCCTGTGTCGCAGGCTGGTGGCACGAACCACCAGCTCGACAGGATTGCTCTGCCTGCCGAACATCACGTCGCTGTACCGTGACGACGATGTTCCAACACACGAACGCGATGCGCTGCTTGATGCTGTCCTGACTGGCCTGAAGGGACTCGCCGAAACCTACGATGTGGCCGTACTCGTCTCAACAGCCCCCACCGACGAGCTTGCCGACCGCGTCGCGACGGTCGCTGACCGTGAACTAACAGCCGAGACGACTCCCTTTGGCTGTTTGTTCGAGGGTGACGATTTCGAGACAAGGGCCTACCCGGTCCAGGGAGGCTGGCAGACGACCATTCCATATTGGGTCGAGCTATTCGGCGCAGTCAGCGACACCACGCTCGTCGAGGCTGCATCCGAGATGGAATTTGCCGGGGTGGCATAGATGGGCCGGACCAGTCCCACGTACCGGCGGTTCCTTGAGGGCCGACGGGATCAGTGGGGCGATTACCGGCGCGCGCTTCGCCATGACGCGACGCAGGACTTCGATTCCGTGTTCGCCTACGCAGAGCAATACGCCGATGCCGCCGGTTATCTCAATCGGAGCGATCCGACAACGGCGCTCCTGTTATCGATGGTGATTGGGCTTGAAGCAGAGCGTCGCCAGCTCGAATCGCGAGTGGCCAAGCTCGAAGAGACCGAGGAGACCGATGCCACTCTTGACGGTTGAGTTTCACGACGGCGGCGTGGTCGAGTGGCACGCAACCAGCGATGGGGTCGACACCGTCACGAATCCCGACTATGCCCCGACGCTGTACATCGATGGCCCTGATACTGCGCTTGTGACGCTCCACGAGCGGCTCACCGACGATCCAAAAGTCGTCCACCTCGCTGCAGAGCGCCACTACACGGAGCTCGGCGCCGAGACGCGGACACGTGTGCTCCGAGTGGACGTCGCCCGTGAACGGGAGCTTCGAACGCTTGCGAACGAGATCCGCCATCATCATGAGCCGGCGGCATTCCAACCCGCGACCTTCCGCCTGTACAACGTTGACCTTTCACCGCAGTTTCGCTACTGCCTCGAAACGGACACCGAACCAGTCCCTGCCCGGGCGCTCCGAACACTTGAGCTGACTCTCGCTGAGCCGCACCTCGCCGAGAAACGCATTGACGCCCTCCAGATCGACGGTGAGACAGTTGCCGGAGACACTGCGACCACGCTCCGAGTCCTTGCCGAGCGACTCGACACGGTGGATCCGGATGTCCTTCTCTGTTCGTCGGCTCAGCTGATCCCACTGCTTGAATCGGCAGCGGATGACCACGGCCTCGACGCGTTCGCGCTTGGTCGTCGCTCTGGGTATCAACAATTAGCCGGGGCGAGTACCTACGAGAGTTACGGCCAGGTGGGACATTCGCCAGCCCGATACGCTATCCCGGGGCGAGCCATCATCGATCGGTTGAACAGCTTCATGTTGGATAAGGGTGGCCTTGAGGGAATCCTCGATCTCGTCGAGCGCTCGTGGAAGCCGATTCAGGAGACTGCGTGGGGATCGATCGGCAACATTCTCACGGCGATCCAGCTTCGCGAGGCGACCGCTCGCGATGTCCTCGCGCCGTGGAACAAGTGGGATCCAGAGGCGTTCAAGTCCGTCGAGCAACTGCACGCCGCCGATCGAGGGGGTTTCATATTCTCTCCAGAGGTTGGCGTCCACGAGGATATTTCAGAGATCGACTTCGGTTCGTTGTATCCGAACATTATGTGCGAGTGGAATATCTCCCCGGAGACGACGGACTGCGACTGTCATGACCGTGCAGACGTGCCGGGACTCGACTACTCGCTGTGTGATGACCGTGGATTCATTCCGGACGTCCTTCGGCCAATCATCGATGATCGAGCCGCCTACAAAGAGCGAATCGCCACCACAGACGATCCCACAGAGCGGGCACACTTCGAGCACCGCGCGGATGCGTTGAAATGGATTCTCGTCTCGTGTTTCGGCTATCAAGGCTACCGCAATGCGAAATTCGGGCGGATCGAGTGTCATGAAGCGATCAATGCTGTCGCTCGCGAGCTCATGCTCGACGCGAAGGCGCGACTGGAACGCGGGGGATGGCGTGTCGTGCACGGAATTATCGACTCGTTGTGGGTGACTCCGCGTGTCGACACGCACGAGCCGCTCGCCGACATCTGTGCAGCTATCACTGACGATGTCAACATTCCGCTCGAACACGAGAACGACTTCGAGTGGGTTGCCTTCGTCCCGAAACGTGACTCGGAGGCCGGTGCGCTGACGAAGTACTTCGGGAAGGTCGCTGGTCGCGACGAGTACAAGTTCCGGGGGATCGAGACACGCCAGCGATCGACCCCTGCGTACATCGCCGATATCCAACGGCGGCTCGTCGAGACGTACGATCAATCGCGTGATACAGCTACTGTTATCGAAGAGCTCTCCAGCGCGCTCACGCGGCTGCGTGACGAAGACGTCGACCCAGCCGCGCTGGTCGAAACAGCGCGAACGTCGAAGCCCTTGGAAGCATACACGCAGCGAACGGCGACGACCGCGGCGCTGCGACGGGCGCGCGCCCTCGGGCTTACGCGTGCCCCTGGCCAAGATGTCGAGTATGTTATCGTCGACGACGATACGCACGGTCCCGAGCGTGTGCGACTCGCGTTCGAGGAGATCGAAGCGTATGATCCAGCCTACTACGCCACAGAGCTGATTCGAGCAGCCACAAGCGTGCTCTCCCCGATGGGGTATGGGGAGACGGACATTCGGCGTGAGCTCCGTGAGACGACGGAGCGAACACTCACATCGTTCTCGAAAATATCGGAGTAACACCGCCGCCCGGCACGGTATAGTGTCGTCTCAGCCCCAAAGGGTAAGCAATGTAGAACGGACATCTCAGCCGATGAAGCCAGAAATTCGAAGACGCGACACATGGTCGTTCAATGGGGGTAGAGAGATCATCGAGGCGAAAGGATTGAAGCAGGAGCTCCCAGCAATTGCGGAAGCGTATATCGACCATGGTGGCGGGAACCAATACCTGAGTGAGCGACGTGAGCTACTGGACCCACTCGGCTGGGAACAGGAAGTATCCGTGAAGTTTGAAACGACTGTCGGCTACGACATGGTTTCTCGCCGAGCCAGCTTTGACGCGTATAAGGATGGGGTTGTGGTCGAGCACGAAAGCGGCGAGCAGATGCGCGCAAATTGGCACCTGATGAAAATGGAGATTGCTCATCGCGATCCGGACGTGTTTTCGATGGGCAGAAGCGCTGATGCAGGTGTGCTATTGATCCCCTCATACGTCAATTTCCCCACACTTGGTCGAACAGAAAATGACGTTCAGGCGGTGCTCAAGCAGTATTTTGATTTCTCGATTCCTCTGTTTGTGTGGGAGTATCCGACATCGTGACCACCGGGTTCTCACCCAGTCAGGAGTGATCAGGACATAGACACAGTGAAAGATACCCTATCGAAATCGCCTATGAGCAGTCGACTCTCCCAAACCCGGAAACCCGGAAGCCCGCCCCTGCCGCTTATGCCCTCACAGCATATCTCCCTTCGATAACAGATGCTTCACAACGCCCGTGTGCTCGATGCGGACTGGGTTCCCGGGGACGTTGTCCACCGGAACGCGGAGAAAAACCGCCTCCGGAACGCCCTCGAACCAGTCGTTGAGGGAGACGTCCCCCAAGACACACTCATCGAAGGACCCTCGGGCGCAGGGAAGACATGCCTTGCACGCTTCACCACAGCGAAGCTGGAGGAACAAGCGCTCGGGGTACAAACACAGTATATCGACTGTTGGAACCACTCGAAGCGCTTCCGTGTGCTCCTCGACTTGCTCGACGGAATCGGTCCAACCCACCAGATCCGTCGGAACACCCCACAGGATGAGATGTTGCGCCAGCTGGAGGAGCTTGCAGAGCCGTATGTTGTGATTCTCGATGAGGTCGATCAACTTGCCGATAAGGATCTCCTTCGCGAACTATGGGCGATTCCGGAGCTCACACTGATCCTGATCGCTAATCGCGAGGAGGACATCCTCGACCCGCTTGACGAACGTGTTCGATCACGATTGCGGGGGCAATGCGGATTCACTTCGATCAATACAGCCACGACGAGCTCGTCGCGATACTCGAAGCTCGAGCGAAGGCTGGCCTCGCCCCAGGCGCGATTGATGCGCCCCACCTGGACCACTTGGCAGATGCAGCTGCCGGAAACGCTCGTGATGCGATCACCTTCCTCCGCCAAGCAGCCCAAGAAGCGGAATGGGATAGTGCCGACACAATAACAGAGGAGCACATTCGAACGGCGATCCCGGCTGCGAGAGATACCCTCCGGCAACGGAGCCTCGATAAGCTCACTGATGATCAACGACTCCTCTACGACATCCTCCTTGAATCGGGGGCGCTGATGCCGAAGGACATCTATGAGCGATATACGGGACGAGTCACGAGCCCGAAATCGAAACGCACTGTTCGAAAGTACCTCAGCAAGCTCGAGCAGTATAACCTCATCAGAAGTGAGGGTGAAGGCCCAAGTCGGCGCTATACGCCCAGGCGCTCGCGGGGAGAATGACTGGTTGAGTGACGTCAGGGGAGGACTCGCATACAAAGTGGATTACCGTTCAGACGTCGTCTGAGAAGACGTCTTCAAGCTCCTTGTCAAGCACATGCACCACTCGTGCTCTCGCTTTTTCATCATCTGCCCAGAATTCAGGCCGGTACTGCGCTACAGCTGATGTTTGCAGGACACAAGTAACGGCATCGTCAAGCTCATCCTTTCCAAAATCGCTGGAATTGTAGACTGGTTGGCCGACACGCTCGATCAGAGCGTACTCGATCGCGTCGCTACTTTGGAAGCTTCGTGCCTCGGAACGGAGTGAATCGGCTTTTTCGATGTAGCCAGCCCAAAGGGCGATCGCAGCGGGATAGTTATCCCACTTGAAGAGCTCCTGGAGAGCTACCCGTAATTTATCAGGTTCATCTTCGGAGCGTTCTCGGATATGCCGCCTGAACGCATCACGTTGGAGTTTGGCCGCACTATCGAGCGGTCCGGAAGTTAGATTGAGTAATTCATCGAGCTCATCTTCAGTGAGGATCGGGGTTATTTCCTCATACAGTTCGTTCTGCTTATCCATATATGTGCGCAGATCCGTCGGTGAGTTAACTGTTCGGGAGAGGATGACGAATGTCAGTGGCGAGCAAATATAAGAGGCAATTGAACAGGGGCATCTAGGTCAGCCGAGCGACTACCCAAACCACCAAGTCGTGTTCCCAGCAACTACGAACGAATGGCCAACAGCATCAAAAACTCAGGGGGCGGGCTCGCGCTTCAAATCACGAAGCCAGCCCGGACGGCTGGGCTTGTCGAAGAGGTAGACGGAGAGACGACCACCCTCGCTGATCTTTTCGTCGTTGCGGTCGATGGGACACTCCTCGTCGGAAATCGAAATCGGATCGATGGCCGTGAACGTGTTGAGCTCGTTGGGAGTGTAGCACGAGATGCGGACTCGATTTATCGTATTGTCTACACGGCAGTCCAGATCGAAGGCCACGGCTATCAAGTCCAGTTGCCGAACGCTCGCGACGCGGGATTTGAGCGTGGTGACACAGCCCCCGTGATCACAGCTCCAGATATGTTACTCGTGACTGACGGAAGCCACCGGACAACGCGCCGTGCCGAGGATCTCGCGACGATTCGGCGAGACCAGATATAGTGCGTTCGTAGAGGCTACGAACAACAATTCGTCGAGACAGACACCATGTTTCCGGTGAAAGCACGGGCACCAGGACATCAAGGGTAGGCTGTCGTTCGTAGAACATACGAACGAAGAACACACCTCGTTTCCGATGAAATCCCGGATAGCAATCGAGGGGTGGAGAAGTTCACCGGAAGCCCGGTGTCCCCACCTCGGTCGTGGTGGAGCGAAGAAGTGACCACGACTCACCCCTGTCTCGTCGCGACACCTAAGCGACGATCCACGCTCCGCGCGATACGAGGAATGAGAGAGTAGCTGGGGATAGGTGGTCGTTGGCACCCTACCGAGACACACACACCACGTTTCCGGTGAAATCGTGGTTAACGGTTCTCGAGGAGGCTATTCTCGGCCGATCTTCACTCAAGATCTAGACACGTGTCTTGCCTAGAGTTAAGACCCCACGGTCGGAACAGCTCAGTGACTCCAATTTCTAGTGGATTCGATGGAGCAAGAGTCCTTGCTCCAACGTTCGATATCGGCACGCAGGGAGTCGGAGGTGCGGCTCTTCGTGTAGTTGAGGCAATTCGTGAACCCAAACACAATTCGCGTCCCGATGGTACACGGGCTCTCGTGGCGGTCTACTCCGATAACAACCGCCCTTCCGATGAATCCTATCCTCCGTTTCGACTGCGATCCTTACGCCCTCGCACCGTGTTTCACCGGAAACGTGGTGTGTGTGTCTGGGAGGTAGATTCAAGTAATTTCACCGGAAATGCGGTGCCAAGCGCATGTCACAGGGAGACGATCTTTTCACTCGGGAGGATCCTATCTTTACCGATAAGGAACTTCTCGAGATCAGCCACCTACCCGATGAAGGCCGCATCGTAGGCCGAGACGACGAAATCAAACAGCTCGCGAACGCCGCAAACCCCGCGATCTTCGGGCAGAGCCCGAGTAACGTCCTCATCTACGGCAAGACGGGCACCGGCAAATCGCTGTGTGCCAAGTACGTCACGTCGCGATTGGTCGACACGGCCGAGGAGGAAGGGGTCACCGTCGGCACCGCCTACGTCGACTGTGCGCAGGATACCACAGAGACCCAGGCTGCACAGACGATTGCCGCCGCGCTCAACGACGACGAGCTCACTGGGATTAACATCCCGGACAAGGGCATTAGCACGGCAACCTACTACAAGCGGCTCTGGAGCATTCTCGATGACACCTTCGATGTCGTGTTGATCATCCTCGACGAGATCGACAAGCTCGAGGACGACTCGATTCTGATGCAGCTTTCGCGCGCTGGCGAAGCAGGGAAGATCGACTCTTGTAAGATCGGCGTTGTCGGGATCAGTAACAAGATCAAGTACAAAGAGCGGATGGATGAACGCGTCAAATCTTCCCTGTGTGAGCGTGAATTCGTCTTTCCGCCCTACGACGCCGAACAGCTCGGCGAAATTATGCAGGCCCGAAGCGACGCGTTCCGCGAGGGCGTGCTTGAGCCCTCGGTCGTCCCTAAGGCGGCTGCGCTCGCCGCTCGCGAGCACGGGGATGCCCGCAAAGCAATCGACATCCTCCGCTATGCCGGAGAGATCGCGCAGTCCAAAGGCGACTCACGCGTTCGCGAGGAGTACGTCATCCAGGCGCGCGAGCGCGCAGAGACGGATCGATTCCGCGAGCTCATTCGTGGCTCGACGCCCCACTCGCGATATGTCCTCCAGGCACTGACTGTTCTCTCGATGAACGACCCGGACCACGAGGATGGCTTCCGAACGAGCCGTATCTACGAGTTATACGAGGAGATCTGTCGACAGGAAGCGTCTGAGACGCTCTCGCTTCGGCGTGTGCGTGATCTACTGAAAGAGCATGCCTTCCTCGACGTCATTGAGCAGACGCGCCATAGTGGCGGTAGTGCCGAAGGCGCGTATACACAGCATAAGCTCCTCGAAGATCCTGAGGTGATTCAGCAAGTGCTCCAGCCAGACGTCGATGCGGAACAAGTAGTAGAGTAAGCGCAGGAATCAGTCGTGGGGACTCGGCTTTCGATATTCTATCTCGTTCTCTTCGACGAGGGGTCGTGGCTTGTGACTCCCCACATATCTTCATCGGTTCTGTTCCCTTTCACCGGAAACGCGGTGTCTTGAGGATGGGTCAGCATGTATACTCCCTCACGAGGCTTTGTACTCCTTCTCGGATTCATCTGGAGCTACTGTCAAGTACACCGGAAACGCGGTGTGCACTGGCTTACGGTTGTAAGTCACACTCAAACGCAAATACACCTCTTTGAGGGCTTCTGAATGTTGTCTTCAACAGAAACGAGGTGTCCGACAAACGTGTGGGTCCTGGGTCGAGAAGAGAGCCATCCGATCCGTTCCCCGTCTACTATACGACATCGGGTTCTCGCATTGAGAGGGATCGATTCTTGTGGAGATCGATCACCGAATACGGGATCACTGGTTCAGATACCCATAGACCAGGGTGGGTTTATTTTGCGTTAGGGAATAGCTTCGGCTGATGGAGGAGCGTACGTTGGAGAGGTTGAAGCATGAATACCCAACGGCGAGCTGGGCACTTTGGAGCTCGTCCTTCCCTGACGACGGGTGTGTCGAGGAGGACCCGACGCGGCTTGGTGATTATATCTCGGAGCGGCGCGAATCATTGCGCCCGGCGATCGTGCTACTCTCGCTGAATCCGTCGACACATCTCCCGTCTGACTTCCAGAATTTTCACTCAACAAATCCTAAACACCAAAATGACCAGTTTCGTGATTATGTCGTGAATGCTGGATTAGAGGGCGCGTACATGACTGATTTGGTGGAGCGCGTGAACCCCGATTCGAATGCTGTCGAGGTCAAGGACGAAGACATCGATACGTTTCTTGATCAGCTAGAATTACTTGGTGAAGATCACTACTACGTGATCTGCTTTCTCAACGATGTCTTCGTTGCTCTACGTGAGGCGTTTAACGGAAGAGAGGTGACCTATCCGCACAACATACTGGGCTTTTCCGCCGAGTGGAACGGAATTACGCTGGACTGCTTCAAAGTCTACTTCCACGCTAACTGGGGCGTAAACCAGGACAAGACGCCCGATGAACAGCTCCAGTACCTGAGCAATAATGTCGTTGGGGAGGATCGACAGGATCTTTCGAAGTGGGTTGAGTAGCGGGTTGAGGACTCTCGCTTCATCATCAAATTCGAATTTACATATCGTAACATATGGTGTATAGCTACTTCTGTCGGCGTATCTCCCCGAGATAATGTCTGAATCGCCTGTTTTCGGCGATTCCCAGATCATGGATATTCACTTGTGTGTGTGGCAGAACACACAAGTAGATATTTGGACCCTCCTGCAGTATAGCTGTCCGAGGAGATCCCTCCGGAAACGCCCGGGTTGAGGGCCCAAGCACGCACATGAGTGATACTCCGTACGATGCAGCAATCGAGAATCGAACGACGAAGCCTGAATTAGTGGTCGATGACGAGCTAACGACAGCTATCGCGAAGTACCTCTGGACCGTCTCCAAAGATCCTGCCCCAGAAGAACAAGACATTGAGCAGTGGCTTCAGCGCAGGGATACAGTCGAGTGGAACGGCGCGTACGCTCGCTCTGCGGCGTCTGAGCTGCGACGGTGGCTCTCGTGGATGGGTGACAGATCTCTCGGACTCGATTCACTGAATCGATCGGGCGAACGCCACCTAATCGCGTACGCGGAACGGCTTCGTGGGCGTGTCTCGTCGGGGGGGATCGCTGGCACGACTGCGCAAACCTACTTCGGGTATCTCCGGGCATGCCTCGAATGGATGGTTCGTCGGGATCTCCTGGACACGAATCCAGCTGCGAAGGCGAGTGTCGAGGAGGCTCTCCCTACGGACACCCGCTCCCGGAGCGAACAACAATTCTGGACACCAAAACAACGGGACCGGCTGCTCTCATACACAACTGACGCCGTTGACAGCGCTCTCAACGACGATTCTTCGCGAGGCGAGCTTCGAGCGGCATTACGAGATCGTGCGTTAATCGGACTGCTATACTATTCTGCCGTTCGGGTTGGTGAAATCGCCCGACGAAGCGACGATCAGCGCGATGGGCGAGCTGGACTCCGTTGGGAATCAGTTGATCTCGATCGCGGCCGGATTCAGATACTCGGTAAGGGTGAGCAAGAACACGTTTGGCACCCGATTCCAGGCCCTACTGTCGATTACCTCACCCGTCACAAGCGAGTCCAACAGCCCGCAAGCGATTCATGGCCCGTGTTTGCCTCACACCATGGCCCATCGCTGTGGGCAGCTGCTCGCCAAGCGGAGCTCCCAGGTCACTCACAAGTCGAGACGCTCGTTAACGACTGTGGCAGTATCCATGCAGTTCTTCGTGAGTACGAGATCATTCCACCTGCGCTAACGGCTGCAGGCGTGCGTACACGTCTTAAGACGCTCACTCAGGCGGCTGGCATCGACACTGGTGACGACCACGAGTATCTCCTCCCACATGGGGCTCGACGAGGAGCAATTGGAGAGGTGTTCAAACGGGACCGTGGTGAAGCACAAGATCTTGGCCGTCACGCTGATCTGAAGACGACCGAAGCGGCCTACCGTCACCTGGATGTCGAAGAGCAGCGTGATCGCCTCGACTCACTGTTCGACGCGATAGACTAACTGGTCTCCTCATTGCGGTGGATCTCCCATCTGATTCGATCGATTCGTGACATAGTCTGCATCTATTGGTGCACATGGTTGGATGGTTCAATTGTTTGGGCCAGTTGGTTTAACCAATTGGTTCAACTAGTCGGTTTAACTGGTTGGTCGATATGGCTGGTGCGTCTGACTGAACTTTATTACCAGTTGGGTCGACGGGGATGGTATGCTAAGCTACACAACCTACAGCGAGGCCGGTGGGGTCGGCAAGACCACGACGGCCGCAAACCTGGCTGTCGCGCACGCACGCGCAGGCTTGGATGTCCTCGTCGTCCCACTTGATCCCCAAGACGGCGACTTGAGCCGTCTCCTCGGGGTTGACGAAGCGCGGGCCGACCCAGTCGATAACATTGTTCGGCATATGATCCGGCGGCCGAAAGGCCCGTTTGACGAGCTTATTCGGACGGCCGAGCATGATGTGGATATCATCCCTGAACACAACATGCTTGCCGACCTTGGTGAGTATCTTCAGCGGGAATCGGAACAGGCCGAGGCAATGGGGGAGTCGTTCGGAATGTATGCGCAGCTCTTGCGTGTGCTTCGCGAAGCGGGCGTCCCCGATCGGTATGATGTTCTCATCTGCGATCCGCCTGCGACCGAAGGGCCACACCTGTATAATGCGATCAACGCGACGCGCTCGCTCGTGATTCCCGTTGAACCCTCTGCGAAGGGCGAGGCCTCGATTGAAGGCCTCGAAGGGGTTGTTGCCGGGATGGAAGAGACGCTTGGCATAGAAGTGGGTGTCCTTGCGGCCGTCCCGATCGGGTTCAAAGGGACGCGTGATCAGACGGCTATGTTGGAAAAGCTCGCGTACTCAAAACCGGTGGTAATCGGCGACCGGACCTCCCTGATGGAGGGGTGTTGGGAACGCCAGTGTTCGGCGTTTACCTACGTTCGTGAGTATCGTGATCGGCAGCGAGACTACGAAGTGGAAACCCTCGCACAGTTCGATGAACTGGCTCGGTATCTCGAGCAACAGGTCGGGCTTGAGGCGCCGCATCCGCCTACTGCTGGGGATCTCGAACACGAGGTGGTCGCATGACGGGGATGAAAGAGGGCGCTGGTGATGATCCGTTCGCGGACGATCCGGAGGAAGAACGTTCGGAGCAAGCTGTCGACGAACGTCAGCCGGCTGATACACCACATGCTGATACATCAAGTGGCGGGCCAGCGGCATCTCTCGAGGAGCCGGCTGTGCAGTCAGATCGTCAATATCCGTATTTCCTGACGCGCGACACAGTCAAGGAAGGGCGTACAAATGAGGCGGTCTTCTTTCTTCGCGATCAGTACGCCACTCATGAAGACGATGTCCACGACGCCGTAGAAGAGCTGCTTGGGGACGATGTCTACCTCACCGATCTCCGGGAGGCGATGGTCGCGACCGCTGACGCCGAAGCCATCGCCGCACAGCTCCGTGAGTGGGGCCATGGCGTGAAGTAGCAGCCGTCGGCCAGTGGTGGCTCCTACGTCTCCAACTCCCTGAGATGGGCCTCAATTTCAGCAAGCAGCTCTTCGATAGCTTCGACTCGAACCGCTCTGTGTTCAATTTCGGTTTGGTGGGAACGCAGCTTGGCGACGCTTTTCGCGAGCCTACTCCTCGACGACCGTCATCGCTGTTGCTCTTCGAGCAGCGTGCGTAGCGCTTGGTGATACTCGGCCTGTTTATCGAGGACCGCCTGATCGAGTTCCGCCAACCGAGTGAGGTCCATGTTGTCCTCGATATCGGCGATCTTCACCTGACGAGCCAGCGAATTCGTTGCCGTGCGAGCAATGAACTCCTGGTACGATTCGCCGTCGCGCTTCGTGAGTGCGTCAACCGCCTCGCGAATCTCAGCGTCGAACGCTGTCTCGATCTCATCGAGCGTGTAGTTGGCATCCTCGACAACGTCATGGAGCACGGCAACAACACGTTCACGCTCGGTCTCGACGGCCTCCATCACTCGCAACGGATGGCGGATATAGGTCATCCCGGCCTTGTCTGTCTGGCCGGCGTATGCGTCGACGGCGATCTCAATCGCGCGTTCGAGATCGTTCACGGGGTTACTGCAGCCGGTCGCTGTATAACAGCTATCCCGATTCGTCAAGCTGCGCACCGGCGACGAGCACAGGAAGCATATCGTTGATCACCGTCGCTTTGTCCTCCTGTTCGTCCCGTTTGAGCAGCATCGTCTGCATCAATTGGCGACGAACGATCGCCGTCCGGTATTCGTCCCGGCTTGCAACACCGGCGCCTGATTCGAATGCATCGTCGTCACCCGTGACGACGATCAGATATGCGAACTCATCGAGGGCCGGGTCAAGGTGGCTGAACGTCACTTGGTTCTCCTCGGCGTCCACACGGTACGCACCGGCAAGTCGTACCTCTGTGAGAAGCGCCTCCGGATCGGTCGCCGATGAATCGAGACACACCCCATAGACGAGAGAGATCGGATCCTCATGACCGAGTTCCGATACCGCCGTACGCGACAGCTCGAGTGCACGACTCGACAGATCGTACCAGTCGGCTCCGTCAAGTTCCTGGAGTGCGGCTGTGATGGCTGCGGAGAGGTCTGTGTCCGGGTGGACGAGCGTGGCAGCTCCATCAGGTAATTGGGGGTCGCCGGTGATGCTGTCGATCGGAAGCGTCACCCCTCGGTGTGACAGCTCATCCGGTCGTGCTACGATGAGCGTCTCCCGCTGATCCAAAACCCCCGTCGAGCTTTCCAGCGGGAAGGTGGCGGACTCGAAGTCCGGGGAGACCGCGAACCGGGTGCCGTCGAATACCGGCTCGACGAGAAATTCCGTCTCATCAAACGAGATCCCACTCTTGAATCGGGAGTCGCTGAAGTCCGGTGTGCCGGCGAACGACGCTCTCTCGAACGTCGCGTCGCCGGTGATTTCGCTGTTCGTGAAGTGGGCTCGGGCGTCAAACAGCGCGTCAGCAAAGCTGACTTCGCCATTGACGGTCGCGGAAAACTGGAAGTGCTCGAAGTGTGCGCCGGTCGCATCCACGTTCCCCTCGATCGTCGACCCGTGGAGATACGATTGGGACTCGAACTCAACATCGCGGAGAATAAGATCGCCGCCGAACGTCGCATCGCGGAGATGCGTATGGCCAGTCGTCCGTGTGCCGGCTAGTGTTGTGTCACCCACGATATCCGCGTAGGTGAACCACACCTCCCCATCGAGTGTTGCATCCGTCATCGAAACTCCCTCGGCTCCGGCTTCGAGAAATAGGAAATCAGTACGGCCATCGACAGTACAGCCATCGAACTCGACGCCACCAGCGGCGCAGTGAAGGTCAGCGAACTGAAGGCTCCCGTCGAACTGTGCGTTTCGGCCAGACACCGTTCCCGAGACGACACTGTGATGGAACACCGCCTCGTCGGTGACCGCGAGCTCGTCAAGTTGGAGGTCACCATTGACGCTGACCGCGTTTGCGGTGAGTTCCCCGCGTACCGTGGCCTCCGCCAGCGAGAGTACAGCGGCGGTTTCGACAGCGGTTAGATCCAGCGCTCCACTGAACGTTGCCCGCTCGAGCGAGAGCGCTCCGTCGATCGCAGCGCGGGCGAGATAGACATTAACGCTGAATTCCGCGGCATCGAACACGACCGGGCCACTGGCAGTGAGCCCCCGCGCATCCATGAATCCGGCTTCGAGTCCTGTCGCCTCGAGCCCACCATCGAAAGTTACGTCAGGAAGGCGGAGACTGCTACCGACAGCCGCGCCGGTAAGCTCCACCGGCTCGTGAAACCGTGCGCCGTTCGCGTTGATCGATCCGGTGATGGCAGCATTGCCAAGCAACAGCGGCACTTCGACGTCTGCATTCGTGAGGTCGAGGTCACCGGTGATCGTCGCGCCACGTAGATCGATCGGCGCATCGTCTGCACGGCTGAGTGTCCGGTCGCTGAGGTCCAAGGCGGGAAGCCGTCCTCCAGAGAAGACCGGGCTCCGAGCCTCCGACTCGATGATTGAGACAACTTCCTCAGTTATTGCACCGGGCGGCAGATCTGCCTCCGCACTGTGGAACAAGCAGCGACGGTCTCCCCCATCGATCGGAGTATGGTGGCAGGAACGATCGGCCGGAGCGGGTAAATCGAGCTCCGTCGCCGGTAACGAGTCTTTCTCCGGGGCGTACTCATACGAACAACGGTTCGCGGCGTCGGGAACCATTCGTTGGGAGGGGTTTCGACGCACCCGCTGATAACAGCTTGCCACGGTGTATCAGGGATCGAGTCGCACGAACCGCAACACCGCTCTACGCGTCCCCCGCCACAGATACAGACTTTGTGAGAAATTGCCATATATTCGAGAATTACAGTTCTTCCACGGGCGTGAAGGTCCGAAACGCTACCAGAGCGATTAAGCGTGGGTCCTGCTACGAAATCACGGCGTTATTGCTCACTAACGGATTTGCTCAACTCCGCCGTCATTTGATTCAAGTCACTATTGATATCGGCCTCAATGTCGTCCAGGTCGTTTTCAATGCCCTGAACCGTCGAGCGGATGCTTGTGCACTTTCGACGGATGTTTTTGAACTGATCGACCGAGTCTCTAACTTCAGAGACCTTCGACTGGATAACCTCGGCATCAACAGTGTCGCCGCTGTCGATGTACGCCTGCACCGTTCGCATCCGAGCCCAATTGAACCCGATTTTGAGAAGCCGCGGGTCGATCTCATCGTCTTCGTCCTCACAAAGCGCGATCGACAAGATTTGCCCATCAAACTCCTGGAGGTAGCCGACTTTGTTAGGAACGTACGTCGCACACTCTGTAATGAAGAGACCGTAGTCAGCATCGCGGTTTTCGATCGCCTCCTCCATCTCGGATTTGATCCTCGGCTGTGAGTACCCCTGTTCGCTCTTCGCTTCGACGACAATTCGTTGGTTCGTGTCACCGAGCGTAATCACGAAATCGCCGACATTGCGCCCCGAAAGCTCGCCCTCGTTCCCACCGGTGTACTCGACGGTGTCTGTCGATCCATGGACGAGGTCCTCGAGAAGCGTTTCCAGATCGTCTTCGAAGTCAGCTCCTTTCAACGGTGTTCGTTGGCGAACCGCTGCTTGGGCGTCCTCCCGGTCGAGTTTCTCGTGAATCGAGCGGATCTCATTTCGAAGTTCTTCGCGAACGTCGTTCCGTAGGAACTCCTTGAGCCGGTTTGTCGGTGTTCCATCAACGTCAGGATCGAGCGCTGACTGGAATCGCTCGCCGTTTTCCCCAAGCTCCGCGTCGAGCCGGCGGGCGAACTCGCCGTCTTCACCAAAATGTTGCTCAAGGAGCTCTGCGACCTCACCATCATCACCGAACGTCGACTCGATATCTTCCTCGATCTCCTGAATGATCTCTGAGACTGCCCGTTCCATCGCGGTAAATTCTCGTCGAACGAACTCGACGTCCTTACTCGTTTCACTAAGTTCGAGTGTCGTAGCTCCGACGCGTAGCGCTCGCTTGACCGCGTCGGCTTGTGCCGCGTCATCGAATTCGGAGAGGTAATTAGCTAGCTCAGGATCCTGAATCGTAAGCTCCTGAATAGTGATTTGCCCACTGGCCTGGTCGACCGAGACCCCACTTGCCATTGTCATATATTTCTACCGCAGAGTCAGGCGTTCAAAAATCTATGTGCGTCGGTTAGGATTCGCCCGAACTACCAGCCATCGCTGCGATTGCGAGCTCTCGAAGCCGGTCGGTCGAGAGAGGGGTGACTTCGACGGACTCCGCCGTCTGGGTGTAAAACACCTGCAGTCGGATCTCACGATCCGGATAGACGCTCGCGAGGACATGATAGTAGGCACTCAGTTGCTTTCGGTACTCCTCGTGGGCAACGCGGTCCGGGTCAGTCTTGTAATCAATTACGTCGATCTGTGTATCGGTCACATGGACCAGATCGATGATTCCAGACAGTGTCACCGCTGGCTCTCCGGGGAGTGGCAACAGCGCCGTCTCCTCGACGCGAAACTCACCAGCAAGTCCGCTGATAAGCTGAGCGACGGCGCGTTGATCGTTATTCGCTGGTTCAACGGACTCGCCGAGCGCGTATGCCTCCGCGAAATCGTGGAGCTCCGTTCCGAAAGCAGTCCCGCGGCCCCCGGTTCGGTTGTCATAGACGGAGTCGTCCATGATGTCATGGACACCGAGCCGTGTCGGAATGTCTCGACTTGTGGGTACGTCGACAGTGAACGGCTCGTGGTCGATCGGGGAATGTGACTCCGGCGTGGGATCCGGATCTATCTCCTCGGCCTCGATCGAGAGCCCGTCCATGAACCGGCTCGGCTCCTCGCCGGCCGTGAACAAGAGGTGGCGCTTGGCACGTGTCATCGCCACGTACAGCAACCGCCGCTCCTCGTCGTAGTCCGACGGCAGACAAGCTTGCAAGAGCCGATGTCGCCAGTTGCGGTACACATGTGGATAGGCCCCGGCCTCACTGTACATGCGGGTTTGTCGAAGCCCAGTCGCGTCGTCGTAGACGATCGGACACGACGGGGGCTGGCCGTAATGTGGGAATGATCGCTCGTTCAAATTCCCGAGAATGACGATCGGATACTCGAGTCCTTTCGCTCCGTGAATCGTCTGCAGCGTCACCGCGTCGCTGCCGGGGTTCGCGTCGATCTCGACGGTCGTCTCGGCGGCCAAGTTCTCCTCGATATAGCTGATCGTCTCCCCACGCGTGAGTAACGTCCCATCGTACAATCCCGTGAGATGATCGACGAGGGCGTCGGCATACACACTCGTCCGCCCGTACCGATCGAAGACCCGCCGTAGGAACCCGCCAAGCGTCTCCAGCTCGGTGAGCTCGTCGCGGAACTGGAGCATAGCGTCCGGATACGATTCCTCGTCAAGGATCGTCTGTGTGCGCTCGAAGCCGTACCCGGCTCGCTCCAGTGCGACCGCCCAGCCGCGTCGGCCATCCGACTCGGCGATGCGCAACCAGGCGAGCGCCAGCTTCGCTTCCGGCGTGTCGAACAGTTCCACACCGCCCTCGTAGGCGAGCGGGATGCCGTATTCCTCGGCACGTTCCAGAAGCCCGCGGGCGAACGCCCGTGTCCGCGTGAAAACCGCGATATCGTCGTAGCTGGGCGGCCCGAGCCGTTCGTGTTCGGCCGCGATGCGATCCTCGTCCGAAGCGTCCTCGTCGGCCTGGGGCTCGTTGCTCGTTTCGACGGCATACGACTCGTTCTTGACGATATGCTGAATCCGATCTAAGACGAGGTCGTACTCGCCGTCCGCGCGGTATGCGTCGATCTGTGCGTTGTCAACGGCGTTAGTCGCCTCGAGTGAGCGTGTCCCGGCTAACGGATCCCCGACGTCTTCGCTGGACGTCGCCGGGATGGAGAGGCTCTGCTCGGCAAAGGAGAGTATCGACGCCGACGAACGGTAATTCTCGAACAGTGGGATTGTCTGGACGTCGTCGACAGCGTAGTCGATTCGGCGACAGTCGGCGTTCAACTCGCTGGTGAATCGTTGAAGTCGCTCGCCGAAGTCAGTGATGTTCGCAACGCTCGTGTGTTGGAACCCGTAGATAGACTGTTTCCAATCGCCGACGACACAGATATTGTTCGTCCGAGCGAGCAACAGCGCGATCTTGAATTGGAGTTCGTTCGTGTCCTGGAACTCATCGACCATGACGTACTCGTGGCCGATCCGCGCGCGGACACCGGGCGATTCACACAGCATGACGAACGCGAGGGCCAGCATCAGCCCTTGTGTCAGGTAGTTCTGTGACAGCGCGAACGCGAGGTACTCGATGTAGACGTCGTGGATGAATGCGAGCAGCGCGTCTCGATCAGCGTCGTACGCATCTTCGACGACCGACCGCGAAATCCGCGGATCGTCGTGGAGCTCGCCGCGTGTCGGGGCGTCGGGCGCGTACTCGCCGGCGTCCCAGCCACCGACCGCCCCGCGGGCGTCGCTGTTCGTGGGGCCGTTCGCACCCTCGTTCGGTTGGTTGGCGGCTGTGAACGCGTCGAAGAACCGCTCGCGATCACCGGTCAACGGCTCACCCGTCGCTCGATACCAGCCGTTGCGTGTCGGCACAACGCCCTTTGCAGCCAGCTCTCCGATCAGCGCGTGGAGTGTCCCCCGGTCGTAGAACACCCGAAGGAGGTCGGCATGTTCCGGATGGTCGTCGGCGAACCGGGACATGAACCGGCGGAACAGTTGCTTTGCACGGGCCTGCTCCTCGATCAGATCCAGCGAATCAGGGATCTGGTCGTCGATCCCGAGTGCCGTAGGGGCCGTGTGGCCGTGCCGCCGCAACAACCGGAAACAGTAGGCGTGGAACGTACTGATCGGCGCGTCCTGGAGCTGCCGGAGATCGTAGTCGGTTTGTTGGACGATGCGGTCGCGCATCTCCGCCGCGGCGTTCCGGGTGAACGTGACGAGGAGGATGTCTTCAGGCGCCGCGTCGGTCGTCTCCAGAATCCGAGCGTAGCGCCGGGTAACAGCGAACGTCTTCCCCGTACCGGCACCCGCATCAACCCGATAAATACCATCAGTGGAGCCGATCAGTTGCTGCTGGTTGTCGTTCGGCGTCGGGTCGCTCATTCGTCGATCACCAGATCTCGAGTGTCGACGCGGTCCCAGTTGGGGCCCTCATCCCGAACGCGAACCGGGAATCCCTCCTCACGATACCGCCCAAGCCGTTCTCGTTGTGTGGCAACGAACTCCTCGAACGCATCGAGGTCCGAGGCGAGATACCGCTCACCGACCAATCCGTCGATGTCCTCGACTGCGGCGCGACAGCCCTGTTCTACGTATTTCGTGTCCTTGAACAGCTCCTTTGTGTAGTCGATGAACGTCTCGATAATGGCCTCTCGACGATCGGGAGCGACGCCTGCCCTGGGGAGGTCGTGGTCCTCGAAGAATGCCCGATACGCCTCGTACCCGAGCGGTTCCAGCGCTTTCACGCGGTCGTTCGAATCAGCGTAATCGGTCACCGCCTCAAACGTCTCACGCCGAGCAGCGAACTCCCCGAACGTACACGGCAGATACTCGACAGTCGTTACCAGCTCGTCAACTGAGATGTCGTCTCCACGGGCCAGCTGGTCGGCGTATTCCAGAACGTGGACAAACCGAATTTCAAGCGGCTCGCCCGGTCGGTCGCGGCGTTGCTGGCTGAGATACGCTGCCGCTTGGAAGTTCGGCGACTCGTCCAGTGGGGATAGTGACGCCTGCTTGCGGAGCCTGCTTGCCCGCGACTGTGAGCCGGTCTTGTAGTCAACCATCGTGGTTGCGGACTGCAGTAAATCGACGAACCCGTGGAGGCCGATCTCTGGCGCGTCGAACCAGCGCTCCGTGAGCGGCGACTCGGCCGCAAGCCCGAGCCGGTCCCCGAGCTCGTTCGACTGTGTCCGGTCGCTATACGCTTCGTGCGTCGTCTCGACGGGAGGGTTTGCATCCAGATATGCCATGACTGTCTCCAGAGCGAGGGCCAGCTGGGTCCGTTCGACGGGCTCGCGGGCCGTGGCCGTGTACGCCTGGAGCTGCGCGAGCATCGCGTCGACGACGTCTTCGAATCGTGCCCGGATTGCGTCTGGGTGGGCGACGTACAGTTCGGCGGCCTCGTGGACGACCGTCCCGCGGGCCATCGGAATCGTCGTCGGTGAGTCGACGAGCCGGTGGAAGAACTCCTCGCGGGGACAGTTTGCCAGCCGCGACAGCGTTGACTGGCTTACCGTCGCCGGTGAATTCGCCGTCTCATCACTAGACGGGGCAACGAACGGTGTCTCGATTCGATCTCGAGTGACGCCGTCACCGTGATCGGTGTGTGGCAGCTCGGTGAACCGGTCGAAGGGACGCTCAAACAGCTCGCGGAAGTACACACACGGTGTCACCTCGGCGCCGGCACGGGTATCCTGCACTAGAAAGTGTTGCTCGTGGCCGTTCTGTAAGAGGATCTCAAACCGATCGAGATCGCGTTGGATGTATTCGACGGAGTCGATCCACGGGACATCCGGCGGGGTTTTCGCCCAGCCGTCGCCAAGCCCGAGGTAGAACACGACCGGTCGGTCGATATACGCCGTCGAGGCGCCATCCGTGAGCAGAACTCCCTCGCTCTCACGGTCGACGGGCACGTCGAAACTCGCGAGATAGTATTGGAGTCGGTCGAGGTGGGCGCTGGTGAACGCCTCGTCCAGAAGGCCGAGCGACGCACACTCCTCGCGGAGCGGACCGAGCTCGGTGCCGGCGAGGCGTTCGTACACACCGATCGCGTCCCGAAGCGTCCCATCGGTGAGCGCTGTTCGGAAGTCGTCGAACACATCAAGTCCGTCGACTCGATCGACACGCCGCTGATCGGCGCGGCGCTCGATCGTGACGCCGACGCGGGCCAATAGTGGCCGAAGGTCGGCGACCCGGAGGTCGCTCCCGGCGAAGACCGCGTCACACAGCCGTAGAAACGTCCGGACGCTGTCGTCATCGACGAAGCCCGGACCGCCCTGGTACGGAATCTCCGCCGTCTCGAGTGCGGACTCGACGAGTGGGCTGAAGACCGTTGACTCGTCGAGCACGATCCCGACCGACTCCGCCGAGTGGGCATCGAGCTGCGCGAGCAGCGCGTCGACGATCGCCGTCGCCGACGGAAAGACGTGAAACTCGGGAACCGACGTCGTGTCTCCCGTGAACGGCTCAACAGTGTCGTACTCGTCGGGGAGCAGGCGACGATCCAGCGACGAGAGGGCGGCTTCGTTGATCACTGCGACGTCCTGGTCGGCTGGGAGGGACCGTTCGGTGAGCGCGTGGTAGCTCGAGTCGCCGTCGCGAAGTGTCTCGACGGCCGTCCGGATCGCTGGCGTGTCGAACTCGTCGTGTGTGCGGATCGAGTCGAGTGTCCCGGTTTGATCCCAACAACTGAGCGTCCGGTCGAGCGCCCGGTGGGCCTGTTTCCATGTCAGCTCCGTCTCGGTGACGAGCTGCTCGAACAGTTTCCGCCGGTCCATCGGTGTGAACTCGTTCACGGCGTATCCGCGGGGCGTCGCCCCGACACGCCCCAACTGTGGTCGCTTGACCCGCCGGTCGAGCGCGAGGGCAAGCGGCGGATCGGCCGTCAATGTGAGATCGGCATCCTGCGTCAGCTCCCCCAGCCCGTCGATCGACGTCGCCTCCCGAAGTGGCACAGCCCACCCACTCCGATGGGACTATTCAACCTACCGCCGACAACGGGTGATTATATTCGCCCCCGACGGCCGAGGGGCGTAGAAGGGCTCGACCGGATGATTATACGCGGCGCGCTCGCTCGTGATGCCCAATGGGCCCCGCCAAAACGGATTATATCAGCTTGGTCCAACCGAACGGCTTAATTGCAACCTACTAGCACAATGAGTACGGATGGCCTTCATGGCGGGCGATTCCACGCTTGATGAAGTCGATGAGCCTGAGCTTCCAGACGGCGTGGGCCTCAACGAGCTCGTCCCCGTCGAGACAGTCACAGGGACCCTGCGAGGCTTGTTCAAAGGCTTCGACAAATATGACGAATCCCTTCTCGTTGGTGCGGTGACTGATCTCTCAGGGGATGCTGATCACCTCTACTTCTCGCTCGCGGCCGCCCACGCTAACAAGAAGATCAAATGCGTGGTGTGGCAAAGTCGCCGCGACGATATTGGTGTGGAGCTAGAACCGGAGATGATCGTCGCAGTCCGTGGCAGGCTGAATTACTTTGAGGGTGGTGGCTATCCAAGCCTGGAGGTCGGCGAGGCGCACGCAGTCGGCGAGAATGCATACTGGAAACGCCTCGCAGCTCTTGAGGAGACACTGGCAGAGGAGGGGCTCTTTGCGCCCGAGCGGAAAGCAGCCATTCCTCAGTTTCCAGCTCGTGTCGCGATCGTGACTGCGCCCGGAAGTGACGCAGAGCAGGATCTCATCGAGAGTATCCACACTCGCTACCCTACAGTCAACATTGATGTCTTCGGGAGCACTGTCCAGGGAAAATCGGCATCGTCCGAGCTCGTCGATGCGATCGAGGCAGCCGATGCATCTGACGCGGAGGCGCTGATCATCTCGCGCGGTGGTGGCAGTGAAACGGCGCTGCGACCATTCAATGCTGAGCCCGTCGTGCGAGCGGCAGCCGATTGCTCGACGCCAACCGTCGCTGCAATCGGACACGACGCAGATGAACCACTCATCGAGCAAGTGTCAGATCATCGCGCAAAGACGCCCACTGCTGCAGGGGCGGCTGTTGTGGAGGAGCAGGCTGAGCTAGAGGAGGCTGTCCAAAATGCGACTGCAGCAATCGAGGAGGCATTCAGCTCCCAACAACGGCGGTGGCTCGAACGCGAAGCAGACGCAATCAACCGCGAAACGAGACGGTTGGCATCACAGTGGCTGGAGATCGACCAGTCGATCGCTGAAGGGTATCGGGCACAGTGGCGCAAGTGGCAACGCGGGCGGGCGACGATGATCGAGTCCGAGAGCGATCGGTTAACGAGCGACTGGCTAGACGAAACCGAAGCCGAGATCGATCGGACGGCGGCACAACACATCACCCACTGGATCGAAACCGAGAGGTTGGCGATCAAGTCTGGCTTCGAACGGTCGCTAGCCGGAAACCTTCGTGTATGGGAACGAGATATCGAATCGGCCTATACCGGACTCCGAACCGACTGGATCGAGCGAACCCGGGCCGACATCAACCAAGCCGTGAGGACGATTGATCAAGAGCATACTCTGGCCACCGAGCGGACAGGAAACCGCCGGACTCGGCTAATCCTCTACGGGATCATCACCGCGCTCATCATAACCGTCCTCGTCCTCCTCGCGACCCTTGGAGGATTGCTGTAATCGAGCGAGCACCATCAGACAATGACACAGAATGACGATATTCGGCAGAAGATCGATCGCGTCGAAGAGATACGGAACGAGCTGCAGCAAGCCGACACGATGAACCCGGCCGATGCAAAGGCGCTGCGTGACGAAGCGATGCAGCTGCTTGAAGAGTTAGAATCTGACCTCGCGGTTGGCGATGGGGAGATCACACGCCACGACTGACTGCGCCGATACCTGATGGGCCAAGGGCGTCTTGTAGGGAAGCCGTTGCGACCGGACGATTATATCCTGGGTGTGAGTGATGCCGCTATGAGCGCTACCCATCGGCTTGATTTCCAAAAGGTAACAGGCCCAATCGAGCATTGGGTGACGACCTTCCATACTGGATACTGGGGGTTCCGCCCCGACAAACAGGCTGCCTGGGAGGCGATCAGGCCCGGGCAAGCGTTTCTGTTTCATGCATCGAAATCCGAATTCCTTGACGTCCCACCATCACTACTAGAGGAAGTCGGAACCGGGATTATCGGCTTCGGTCGGGTGGCGAATAAACGGACGAAGGAGGAGGCTGCATGGTGGCAGGAGATCCATGGCGACGGAACATACCCGTACCTCATCGACCTCGAAGACATCGTTTGGTTTGGGCAAACGGATGAAATCCGCGATGTGCCGGTTGCTGAGAAAGACACGGAGGAGATGATTGCCGATGTGCATCATCTGGCAGCGAATATCATCTCGTTCCCGGAGATGCGCTCCGAAGCTGGCTATCAGATCCCGGCACAGGGATCGCCGATGAATGTCTCACAGCCCGAGAAACTGTTCCCGTTGATCCGATCACGGTTGGACGCGTCACCGGAAACCGAGGCCGCCAGCTCTGCAACTGAAAGTAGCGAGCGGACGGCGTCGATTAACGGATCGGCTGAGATCCGTGAACGAGCCCAGGACCGGAATCTCGATCCGAATGCTTTCTCGGACGAGGCGGTCGAATACACCCCCTCTCTCGGTGACACGATTGCTGGGACAATCGATCACGAGGAGGCTCTCGACATCTTTGAGACGTACCTCGCCGAGCGTGGATTGAGTGGGGGAGAGACAACGAATAGCGATCTCATTTCCTTCGACGATGGTGCAGTCGTGTTAGCGGAAGCAAAATCAATACACGGACAGAACGAACGATCTCAAATTCGGCGGGGAATCGGGCAAGTCCTCGAGTATGCGCACACCGACATCGCGACCAATGTGGAGCTGGCTGGAAAGGAGCGGCTTGTCTGTCTCCTCTTGAGCCGACCGCCATCCGAGCCATACCGTCCCGTGCTTCAGTCGCTCACGGACCGTGACATCCACACGTTTTGGGTCGACGATGGTGGGGTAGCCGGGTTGGAGTCCTCAATGCGCACGCTCTCCGCGATCACCGATAGCTAGCGTTGCCACTTGTCTAGTTCCGCGGTTATCGCTTCACTCGTTTCTGGATCAAATCGTTCGTCATTCTCGTCGAGCTTTGCCTCGACGGCGGCTAGTATATCGATATCCAGCTCGTTGGCCAGGCCAAGCGCGTAGATAATCACGTCGGCCAGCTCCTCTTCGACGGCCCGCATCGTCTCGTCATCGCTAGCTACGGTGGCGCTGTCTGGATTATCGAACCAGAGGAACGTTTCTAACAGCTCGTTGGCTTCGACGGAGATGGCCATCGCGAGGTTTTGTGGAGTGTGGAACCTGTTCCAATCGCGTGCTTCGACGAATGCATTATACCGTTCAGCGAGATCGCTAAGTGAGGGTTTCATGAGTAAAAAATTGTGATCGTGACTACTCCTTTTTTACTAACCCGCCTGGAAGTGGTGACCTCGAAAGCTAGCTTATCTGTTAATCACCTTCGGCAGTGATCGTGACATAGTCTACCATTGTGTATTCCACGTAATATCGCTTATACTGCTTAGTCGCTCTGTAGAATAGGAGTAGGAGAGGAAGCACTGTGACCGTGGTTAGGAGGACAACCCCACTGGGTTCACTGATTTTATTTGCAACAATTGGTGTATAGAATAGAGAACTTGCCTGGTCTAGTCCAGCAACACGACCTATTATTGATTGTAGACCGATTGTCGTACTTATTGCGTACGCAACGTAGACGCCCCAGATGACTGGTAGTGCCACAAAGATCGATCGGCAGAAGGCGTACGTGGACTGAAATACTCTGCTCCGCCCACGACCATCTATGTGTATTCGGCCCCGAACCAGGGCGTAGATTGCTGCCATGCGGTCCGGCTTTCGGTCGGTTGGCTTCGCTGGTATCGGTTGGAACGAATCTACAACCCAGGGGACGACCGGGGCTTCTTGAAGATCTGGATCCAGGGACGCGTTTGTAATATCCGCTTCGTGTATCACTTTGGTTTCCAGCCCTCCGCTCATCGATGAATTCACTCTGTTCGTGAACGCTCCAATGAGATCCTCAGAGATATTTGGATCAAACAGTAGCTTCTGATCCCGAAGTAACGCTATGAATAGTTCCCTATGTGACGTAGAAAGCTCGTCAACCGCAGTTACGCTTTGTAATAGGACAGCCAGCGTATGGATAGCTTGACCCGTGATAAAGCCGGCTGCTGCGACTGGGACCACGGCTGTTAGAATATTCACCTCCAAGCCAGCCGGCAACAACGGAACAAGACCTAACACGACGGCCACGCCCGGGATCAGTATCGCATAAAAACTGTAGAGGTTGAGCCCTCTCACCGACCCATTACTCAAATTCCGTCACCATCTATGCGGAAATACCTCGCGAAGATGGCTTAAGATTTAAGATCTATTAGATCAAATCCTTAGTTACAAATGGCTAACTCCAATCACTCTCGGTTCCCTGGGTCGGGTGGCGTAAATAGCAACGGAGTTAGCAAGTGGTCATACGTGGTTGAGGGCATGTTACCGTTCTTCCGCGCTGTGCTCGCAGGTACTATCGCCGCCTTCGGGCTCGCTGCAGCAATGGATGCAACGCTGACACTATGGCATGTGCTCTTCGCCCCCACCGTGGTCGGTGTGCTCTATGCTGCATACGATGTCCGAAGGCGCGTGAAACAGCCTGAGGGATGGACTGATACGGCTGGGCTGGGCATTGCGGTAGTGTCCATCGCGGCGGTAAGCATCATCGTTTAACCAGTTGCCGTCCCCCGTCTTGCCTCTCTTTGGCCCCTTGCTATCTGAGTGTGGTTTTTCATTTTGACCCTACCGGGGCGCCATTTGATTGGCGGAAACTAACGGTCACGCCGTATCTCGTCCGCTTGCCCCGAGACCACAATCGATGCTTTACAAATACACTGATGCTGGGAACTATCGGACCGACTTTGTGATTCGCAGGCCCTTATAGGGGATTTTGCTTATTATTCTGGATCGCTTCCTCGAGTATCTCATCGATCACCATCGCAACCGGAAGGTGTTCTTCAAACGCGACTGCGAGTGTCTCAAAATAGCTCTCGGGAAGCTGGGACTGGTCTACGTCATAGGTCTTTTTCGTGTAATCTCTCTGATTGCCTTTGTTGGAAATCCCTCGATCGGCGAGGAGCGGCTCGAGCTTGTCCTGCCACTTGCGGCTGTTGTAGAGCCGATTGAATTCATCTCGGACGTCACCACTCCCCGGACACCGCAGTACGTAGGTTAACTCGCCGTCAGCGAACGATTGTTGCTTGCGAATGAGATGGACGAAGTGCAGGCGGATGCCCCGCCCACCTCGAGTGTCGTTGTGGTCGAGGGTTGGGGCGAGATCATCGGTGGCCCGGTACCACCCATCGCGAAAGATGCATCCGTATTTTCCGTAGTCATCACGCGTGTGCCACTCCTCGGTCCAGACGTCCTCGGCAATGTGAGCACGGAGTAACTCCGGCCACTCCTCTATTGCTCGTTTCCGGAGCGCCTCTGCGGCCTCATACAGCTCATCGATGTCGCTTTTGTACTCGCTGAGGAGCTGGACCTTTTCTTTCTGAATTTGTTCGAAGTCGTCGTCTTCCATGTTTGTCACCGTAATTATCGTGGAGAGGAAATCTTCGAGCTGGCTCACGCTCCGCTCCGGATACCGGCCGTGTGAGCGGTTTAGCTCGCTCTGGAACGCCGTAACGGTGTCTCGCCAACTGATATCCTCGAATTCACCAGCCGATGAGTCAGGGGCGTGTTCTTTCGAGAGGAACAGGTAGTATCGACCGTCGTTGGGATACGCGTCTTTCTCCGTGCTTCCGATATGTGAGTCTTCGACATATCGCTCTGTTTGGCGGGCTCCCTCAGTGGACTCAACCTTCGATTCGATACAGACAAACCACTCATCGCCGGCACGAATGAGAATATCGAGACGATTGTCTTGGGGGGAGGTGGCCTCTGTCTCGACTTTTATCAGATCGAGATCTCGGTGGTAGTACTCGATCGGTTCGCCCGTGACTTGGTTCGCTTTGTCCAGAAACGCCTTCAGCAAGTCCGAACCGAAGCCGTGAGGTTGGGCTGGATCGAGAAAGTAGGCCAGTAGTGTGTTCCACTTCTGCTCGGCTCTCGCCGAGCCAAGAATGCGAAGCATCGGTTTCGGCGGTTCCGTCACCTCCGGCAAGGCGTCGAGAGAGGAGCGTAGCTCCCGGAAGCGGTCGGTCAGCTTTTCACCGGTCGCCATACTCCCTCAGTGAGGGTGGTCAGTGATAAAATATCTCTCCCGATTAATGCTGGAGTGTCGCTGAATGACTCCCCAGAAAATTCACAATGTGTCTGGGGAATTGGACTAGTACTGTGGCTGGACAATCGAGGGGGACACCCACTTTTGGAACTCACCTATCTATAGGGCCCGGCTGATGATAGCTCGATGCCGTGGGTAAATATTTAGCTCTGGCCTCTGGACGACAGGCTCACTATGGAAATTGGGCTGGTCAGCTGCACGAAAAGTAAACGTGAGGAAGCCGTTGAGCCTGCTGAACTCTATGTGCCATCAGCATTCTACCGGAAAGCACGTGAGTTTGCCGAAGCCAATCACGATACTTGGTACATTCTCTCAGCAAAGCACCACCTGTTAGACCCTCATGGGCCACCTATCGAACCGTACAATGATACCCTAACTAATGCGTCACTATCCCGCAAGCGCGAGTGGGCGGACACTGTGTATGAGGAACTAGACGCTGAAGGGCTCCTGGCGGAGGGGAACCGACTCGTCTTTCACGCTGGTCGGAATTACTACGCCGAATTACTTCCGTTGATAGAGGAAGCGCCCGTCCATATCGAAACACCGACCGATGGACTCCTATTCGGCGAGACGCTCGCATGGTACAATGAGCATCTCTAGACCTTTTCCAGCCGGCTGAACTTTCGACCACTGTTGTTTGAGTGGGCCTGGGGAATACTACGATTAGGTCCTTCATTGGAAACTCCGGACCGTCGAATCACGAAAGAAGATTCTCCAAATCCTGGCGGAGATATCTCTCAACTTTCGCTCTGCCCCATACAATTATGTCACGTTCTCTCCGAGCATAAACCCGAATCCATCCTGAACAACTATGCAGCAACCAGTCCCCTAAATGCGATTGCTCATTAAGCTCCGCGCGGAGGCCGATGCCGCGTATCAAAACGCCTGGCATCACAAACTGCGTGGCCGTGTGTGGCAAGGTATCGACGGCAGCAAATACGACGACCTCCACGACGCCGATCGCCCGATCGGGCTCACGTTCTCGAATATCTTCCCGTGGGGAGACATCGAGGAAGGTGACCGCCGACACGTGATGGTGTCGGCGGCTGATCCGGACATCCTCGGGCCAATCGCCGGCGATCTCATCGAGAATCGCGATTTCAATGTCGGTGAGATGGCGTTCAGCGTCGAGGAAATCACCGGGCTTCATCCGGACGTCGGCGAGCCCGGAACTCGCGGCACGATCGAATCCGGGACGGGCGTCTTGGTCCGCATTCCTCCGTGGCGCACCGACGACTACGGCATCGAGCATGAGGGTGACGAGGCGCTGTACTGGCGCCCCGAGCATACGCTCGAGCCGTTCAAGACACAGCTCGAGAACAACCTCGACCAGAAGCACGACTACTGTTGTCCGGAGCACTTGCCAGGACCCAGTGATCGCGAGGGAGAGCTCTTTGATGAGTACGAGCTGATCAAGACGTTCGCCGTCCCCGTTGAGGTGACCCAGGGCGTCGAGCTGACCTATGTGCTCTCGAAGTGGCGCTTTGGCTATCGTGTGCGCGACGATCACCACCGCCGCCATCTGAACCTCGCGCTCGATGCGGGGATCGGGGAGCGGAACGCGCTCGGCCTTGGCTTCCTGAATATTCAGGAGGGCTCAAAGGAGCGTGCGACAGCGTCGGGACAAGCGTCTGTCGCGGGTGACGACTGATGGCGGAGCCAGATCCCGACATCGTCGAGCAGTATCTTCCCGACGGACCGATCTCGTCGCTGCGACGGATCCAGGCGCTGTACGGTGCGCTTGCTGAAGCGGAGGCCGGTGACGCCGATGGTGAATTCGGGTTGTACTATACGCCTGGTGATCTCTCCGGGTATGTTACGCAGGGAGAGGACACGCGCTACCTGGCGACGGCCCATGTCGATCTAACGGGCGAGAGTCCGGAGCTAACCGACGTCTCGGTCCGCCCGCTCCAGCCATCGGATGTCGACATGCTCGGCTACGCACGGTATCCGCCGGGCCGCGGGATCGACCACAGTATCACGCACCGAGGTGCGAAAGGTGGCTCTGATAGCGAGCAGACGGTGGGCTACCTCAAGCAGCGCCTCTACCGATGGACCAACGGTGGGGGGGCAGAGCCAGCTATCGGCGAGCTCGCTGATGAGCATCCCGACGGGTGGGTCATCACCCAACTGGCGGCCCTCGGAGGCAAAGATGACATCGAGGAGCAGCTGACACAGCATGTTGAACAGGAATTCCCTGCTACGGAGCCTCGAGTAACTGCAACAGTCGCGATTACTATTGACCCAGGCGAACTTGAGCATGCCCCAGAGGGGGCCAGTGGTGTCGGGGAATTCTATCCTGGCCAGCTCCACGTTCTCAATGCGGGGATGCGAGCACGCAAGCTTGAGAAACTCTCGCGTAAGAACCTCGAGGATTCGGACCCACCGTCCCGTGGGCAGGGTGCGTGCATGGTGACTGGCAAAGAGGCAGAGGTGTTTGGCACGGCCCAAGATCCGCTCGCCTTCTACACGGTCCAACACGCGGAAAAGTTCCCACACCTCTCGAAGAGCGACGCGTGGCGATCGCATTCGATCTCCGCGGAAGCGGCATTGCTGATCCAGTCCGGTGGCGCCTTCGTCGACGAGTGTAGCCGAACGCGGGGCGGGATTCGTGTCTACACGCTCCCGTACTTCGTCGACTGTTCGGTTGACGATGCAATCGATTTGCATAGGCTGATCACGGGAGATGCGACCTCGATCGGCGACTATCATGACCAGGGCGAGGAGCTCTTTCCCGATGCCGTTGAGCGGCTCCGATTCTACGTCATCGGAGTCCGCAACGATAGTGGCGACATCAATGTCCTCTTCGAGGAGCCGTCGGTCACGGCATATTGGCCACGACGGGTCGCACAGGCACACACAACGACGATTAACACGGAAACCTCGACCACGTTCGATTCGACGGCAGGCTTTGCAGGGCTCCGAGGGGACTCGTCGTTCCGCCATCTCGGACAAGCAGGCCGACACCCCAACACGATGCTCCGTGCGGTCGTTGACGGTACGTACGCCCGCGATACGCTTGAGCGACCGTTCGAAGAAGCGCCTGTTTCTGACGATCCTCGCGAGTGGTTGACGCAATCGCTCCTCACTGGCCAAGAGATACCTGTTGAGCGACTCCTCAGCGAGTACGTTGCACGGCTCGAGGACGAAACCGACCTCGCCAACGATCAGTACGGGACGTACGTCCTCTATGTACAGATCGCACAGCTGGAGGCGCTTGCCCGGGCCGGACTGCTTGTCTCGCAAACTGGACAGACGGAACTCACGACACCACCACGAATGCACGACTCCACGACCGACACGACCGAGCCTCCGACCGCTTTCGCGGACGGTGGCACACCGACTGATCAACCCAGCATCGCATTTCCGGAGCCCACGGATGACGGCGAGCTCAAGCTGTCCTCGCTCCGTGAATATCGACTCGCACGATTCATCGACGAGCGCCCGGCGCTCGCTGACAATCCGGAGCGTCGAGGCGTCTTCCTCGCTGGCGTCCTGCTTGGGCAGCTTGCCCACCACCAGCGACGGAATCGCGACATGAACCAGACGCTCCGGGATATGCACCCCGCCCACCGCATGACTGGCGCGCGATTGAGCCGGCTCTTCCCAGAGCTCATCTCGAAGTCTAGCGCGTATGCCACCGAGATGAAATCGTCGAGCACACAGCTGTTCTCCGAAACTATCGAGCGGCTGATCGACGCGGTTGGTGATCACCCGCCAAGTGAGCGTGACTGGGCCCTTCCCGTCGAGGACATCCGCTTCCATTTCGCTGTTGGCACGGCCTACGGGGCGGATGCCCAGTCACAGGCGTACGAGCTCCGAGACGAACACCGCCCGAGCGAGCCGGCGGACGATGCGTAACCAACCGAGTCCAACCATCCACACCAACTAATTCACAATGAGCGACACTGTCAACACCCGATCCGAGATCGTCTTCATCACCGACGCACAGGACAGCAACCCGAACGGCAATCCCCTCGGGGAAAATCGCCCCCGTCGCGATCCAGTCACTGACCAGGCCGTCGTCACGGATGTGCGGCTCAAGCGCTATCTGCGAGATCAGCTCATCGACGATGGACACGGTGTCTTCGTCAAGAAGACCGACGGCACGAGCGCAACCCGCGCGGAGCTCGCCCTTGACGTCCTCGACGACGTTACCTCGGAGGAGGATCTCGAGGAGGTGGATGTCGAGGCTGATTTCCTGGCCGCAGCAACTGACGTTCGGTACTTTGGGGCCACGTTGAGCTTCAACGCTGACGATGAGGGTCTCGAAGCGGCTGTCGCAGAGCATTTCAACAGTGGCAATTACACCGGCCCGGTCCAATTCTCGCCGGCACGCTCGCTGAACGCCACCGAGCTCAACGATGAGTCCAGTATGCTCACGAGCGTGATTTCGACCGGGGGTGACAACGACGTCGGTGGATACGGTCTCGACGACCACCGTCTGAAGTACGCGATCTTCCCGTTCCACGGGCTGGTGGACGAGCACGGCGCGGAAGACACTGGGCTGAGCGAGGCGGATGTTCGTCGCCTCGACACGCTCTGTTGGCGGGCGCTGAAGAACCAGACGATATCGCGTAGCAAAGTGGGCCAGGAGCCGCGCCTGTACGCGCGTGTCGAGTACGCTAAGGATGGGTTCCACGCTGGCGATCTGCACAACGGATTCGAGCTCGAGAGCGACCATTCGAAGCCGGATGCAGAGCTCCGTAACGTGACCGATCTCACGCTTGAGGTGAAGCCGTTCATCGATCGGCTGGCCAATGCGGCGGACCACATCGAGACAGTCCATGTCGTCGGTAGTGAGTACCTCGAGCTGAGTTACGACGGCGAGCCGGTCGGCACGGCTGCGGAGCTCCCGTCGATACTCGAGGATCATGGGATCTCCGCAACTGAGATCGACGTGTACGCGGACTACGAGGAGACACTGCCGGCTGATGACTGAGTCGTCCGGTGCGACGGCCGGTCACGGAACCGGTGACTGGGAGGCACCGGTGATCAGCGACGGCGTTCCTGACCGGTGTTTACAGTGTACGATCCGAGCTGACTGGGGGCACTTCCGGCGGATCGACCGGACCGTTACAAAGCAAACGTATCGAATTCCACCGCGTACGACAATCGCTGGACTGTTGGCTGCGATCGCGGGTCTCGATCGTGATTCGTATTACGACGCATTCTCGCTCGAACGGTCGGCAATCGGGATTGAAGTGCTCGAACCCGTTCGGACCATGACTATGCCGAGCCTCGGGCTTGGAACGAATCCGAGCGAGACGTTCGAACGAGCCGGGGGGACGGGGCGGAAGACGGTGCAAGTCGAGTATCCGGATTCAACGACGAACCGGCAGATCCACAGCTACGAGTATCTCGTCGACCCCGCCTATCGGCTCTCTATCGCGACCGAAGATCAGGCAGTCTATGAGACGCTTGCGAATCGCCTGGACGCGGGGACGAGCCATTATACGCCCAGCATGGGTTTGTCGGAGCTCCTCGCCACAGTGACGACACCGGAGGCTGTCGAAACGAGTGTGGGATCCGTGGCTGGTGATGGAACCAGTGTGTCGGTTGCCTCCGCAATACCGGATGCGACGGACGCTGTAATTCCGCAGCCCGGGCAAACCCAACACGTCGAGCGTGTGCCTGCGGCCATGGCCGCCGATGCTTCCGGGCGGTGGACCACTGACTACGCTGACTACGCCTTTGCCGGCGGGGAATCGATCGAGGCTGCGCCGGCGGAGCTTTCGCTTGGAACCGTTGGTGATCGAGCGATCGCGTTCTACTGATCGATGGCCGACTTTTCTGACTTTGATCGGGTGATCGCTCGCGAACGCGATAGCGGTGATGAGCTGTTGGCGACGCATGCAAACCAAGTGCGGGATCGGATGCTGTCGCTCGGTTACTTTGTCGATGAACCAGTCGGTACAGATGGCCTGGCCCCCAACACCGTGGCCAGTGTGATCGGGCTGTTGCACGACTTCGGGAAGGTAGCTCCTCCATTCCAGCAATATATTCGCGGTGGCCTGCCCGATCCGAAGCCAATCCGCCTCAGTTATCACGCCCGTCTGGGCGCGTACGCGACGGCTGCGGCGCTGCAGGCGCTTGGTGTCGAGGAGGATACGCAGCTTGCTGGCTGGGCGGCGGTGCTTCGGCATCATGGCCAGCTTCCGAATCTCGCGGGCCGAACAGTAGACACGCTGACTGCGGAACTCGATAGCGATGGCTCGCATGCGTGGGCACGACGGCAAGCGACGATGATCGATCAGACGACTACCTGTCGGAGTGAAGCGAATGAGCTGCTCGAGCGAGCGACAAACGGCCGAGTCTCGTGGGGAGCGTTCTTCGAACAGCTTGAGTCGGGAGCCCTGCCTGACAGGCTCGGTGACACTGTCTCGGGGATGGGGCGTGGGTGGGATCCGGCCCCTAAACGCATCCCCGATGGCACCTACGACAAGATGGTGCGCTACTGGAGCGCGCTCACGCTGGCCGATAAGTCGGCTGCCGGCCAGATCGGGATGGAAGCGCTTGAGCCCGAGCCCCTTTCCATTGATTCGATAGATCGCTACCTCGAGGATCAACAAGAGCAAAGCCATCGAAATACGGAGGTTGCGGTTCGTGAGGCGATGCAAGGCGATGTCGACCCAACAGACGAAGCCTCGTTGAACGCGCTCCGGGAGGCGGGTCGACAACGTGTCCGAGCGAATGCGGCGGCGGTTGCGGACCACGATGTCGGACTCTTGACGCTCCCGACTGGGCTGGGCAAGACCTTCAGTGGGCTCACCGGCGCCTTCGAGCTGGCCGACCGATTGCAAACAGATCGCGACCGTGACAGTCCGCCACCGATCATCTACGCGCTGCCGTACACCTCGATTATCGAGCAAACGCGGGAGATCTTCGAAGACGAGGAGATCTTCAATGCCGACCCGCTTGGCCCGACGTTCACCGTCCACCACTATCTCTCGGAGACGATGACGTACCTCGATACCGAACGAGGCGAGGATGGTGCGCCGCTTGGCAATGTGGATTACCGACGAGCGGAGCTCCTCGCAGAAAGCTGGCGCTCGGGCGCCGTCCTGACGACCTTTGTACAGCTCTTCGAGAGCTTGGCTGGCCCGACGAATTCGGAGGGCCTCAAACTCCCGGCGCTACATGACGCCGTAATCATCCTGGATGAGCCACAGACGCTGCCGCTCCGATGGTGGCCAACGATTCGCCGGCTGTCTCGGTTGTTGATCGACACGTTCGATGCGCGGATCATCTCGATGACGGCGACGCAGCCGACACTGTTCACCCAGGGTGGGTTCGACACGTACTCGCTGTTGAGTGGTGAGCAGTCGGCGTCGGATGAGACGGCACGATCTGGGTCACAGGGAGGACTCGAGGAGTACGCCTACGATGCAGCTGCCCGCGTGACCTATGATGTCCACTCCTCTGTTGATCAGTGGCTGCCGGGGGAAGATGCCCAGCCGATTGGATATTCGGAGGCAGCCAGCGATATCGTCGAGTCAGCCCTCCAGGGCGCTGGCCAGTCGGTCGTGAGCGTCTGCAACACCATCGCGAGTGGGCAGACGCTCGCGACGGCTGTTGAGGCGGCGTTCGATAGCCGGGATGCATCGGTGACTCACCTCGGTGCCGTTTGTAAAAGCGCGCTGCAGTCGCTCGATACTGGCGGTGAATCGCTTCCCGATCCTGAGGCGGTTGCAACACGAGCCCTCCAACAGCTCGGCTTCACTGAGACGGACGATGATAGCTGGGTAGCAACAGATATGGCCCCAGATGCAGTCGTGGGGACGTTCAGCTCACGGTTCCGGCCCCTTGATCGTCGTGTCTTGATCCAGATGGCTGACCGCCTGACAACGGCTGATCATCCATTTGTCTTTGTGTCGACCCAGGCGATCGAAGCGGGTGTCGACATCAGCTTCGCGCACGCCTATCGCGATATCGCACCGATGGACAGCATCGTCCAGACGGCCGGCCGGTGTAATCGCTCCTTCGAATGGGGCAGTGAAGCTGGCGAAGTAACGATTTGGACGCTCGCACCGGTCTCGGAGGCAGATCCAGACAGTGATGCAGATGAGCTTCCATCGAAATACATCTACGAGCCACGGGTGCTCAGCTACGTCGCAGAGCTCCTCGTGAGTCATCGCGATGCGACATCGGATGGATCCATCACGGCGACGACGTTCGAGCGGGAGGCTGTGCCTGATTACTTCGATTTCGTCGCTGAGGGTGAGTACTTCGATGCGGAGCTGTGCCAGCTCGTCGATGACGCGGAGGCTGAGACGCTCGGGTTTGAATCGCTGATCGATCAGTCCTACGAGACGGTCGATGTCCTTGTGGCCGTGACGGATGCCGACAGACGCCGACTGGAGGCGCTCATGGACGCGCTGGCTACTGGTGACCGCGGGGCTGGCTTCGACCGACTGAAGGAGTTCAACGATCTCCGAGTGTCGGTGCCTGTTTCTTCGTTCGACGATGCACTACGTGCGCATCCGCGGGTTGATGGCAGGCCACCCAGTGATCCCGAAGGAGTCCGCGTGCTCGCTCACTTCGGGTCGGAGGATCGAGCACGCTACCAGTTGGAGGATGGTGGTTTTATCGGCACCGAGGAGGGCGTGAGTGGCCAATTTACCTACTCGTAACCGGAGCTACTGCGGTAGAGGATTTCCTCCGCTCTGGTTCGTCGTCGACAGGTTGTCACCGCGAGCTATTATGTTGTGTATCATCGATGAGATGAGCATGAGTAGTCCAACCTGTCCGCACTGGCCCATTCACTCTGGGATTGGGCGGTGGATGCTTGAGATAGCGCAATGAGCCTGACGAGCTTTCTCAGCGATGACGGTGAGCTTCGGATCCTCCTGGACCAGACGTTTCCGAAGCCCGAGTTTGCCATGGAGGTACCGCGGCGAGCCGAGCCTCAAACTCGGAACTACGCGCTCATTGGAACAGCATTCGACTACGTCCTCCGGTTTTGGCTTGAGCGACAGTATCCCGATGCAGAGACCAAGCCATGGGTTGCACACCAGGGGTTACAGCTCGCGCAAGCGCTGCCCATGGACCCAGCAACACCCGAGGGACAATCGCTTGAGTCGTTTCTTGACGCGATCGAGGAACGGCATGCTGCCTATCTGGAGTCGGGAGAGATGACTGATGAGCTCCTCGGCGGGACCCTCGACCTGGCCAGGTTTGATTGGGTGTATCGATCTGGCCGGCCACCGGAGTCGCTTGGTGAACATGCGGAAGGAGATCTCGCTGACCTTCGGCAACTGCTCGCGATTATTCCGGAAGCTGAGTTTCGAGGCGCCGATAGTGTCCTGTTGAATCCGACGTTCGGGGATGCCTCGCGATTGGTCAATGGCGCCGATGCCGATCTCGTCTTTGACGGCCTCTTACTGGATATTAAGACAGTCAAGGATCTCTCACTGAAGGTAGGCTACTGGCGACAGCTTGTCGGATACGCCGTGTTGACAGATTTAGCAGCCGACGACACGACTGTGCCGTCTCAATTCGACGAGATCGGGGTGTACTTTGCGCGCCATGGGGCCCTGTGGCGGACTGCCACTGATGCGATCTACGGCCACCCGAAGTACGACCAATTTGCTGACTGGTTCCGTGAGCGCGCCACTGAGCACTTTGGTGGCGACTTCCCGGGGGCCTAGGGCACCGGAGTCAGTGGCCGCGATGATCGCATTTACCTGGCGGTTGGTGATCCCTCCGTGGGTCGATCACGGGCTACAGCATAGTCCCGGCGGTTGGTAGAACTAATTAGATTACCATCAGGTTGAACTGGTTGGCCGTATCAAACTCTTCTCTTCGCCTATGTCGTCATAGCGTCACGCAGCGCGGGCAACAGAAGGCGGTCGGCAGCATAGATGCTGTTCAAATCTGGGTATTGATATCGAATAATTCCCGCCAAGCTGATGTATCAATACCCACCTCTGGACGCGGTTGGGTGGCGCTGGCTCCCCACCGCCCACCTTCGATCTTACTTAGCGACGCTGATCGAAAAGGGGAACTATATGAAGTCAACGGTATTGGATCCTTCTAACCCTCAATCACAGCCAGATATTTATCTTAGAGCATTCTGCACCCAGGTAAGACACATGGCAGAAACACCCCTCTCCGAGGAGGCCCCTGGGGAATACATTCCGTACGGGCGTCGGCCGTACTACTCACCTGACCCACTTCCACCGGATGCTTCGTTTGAATTGGATAGTGAGTTTCATCAGTTGCTCAGAGATACTGTCTTACAGCTAGGTCAATTGAAAGGAATCGGCCAGGAGACCCGCACGAATCCACTTCTGTATACGGTGATGGTCCGCCGAGAGGCCGTCGAGTCTGTCGTGCTTGAGGGCGCTGACACCGATCTTGAACAAGTATTCCGGACACAGGAAATCGACCACGGTCAAACGGTGAAAAAAGACGTTCAAGAAGCGCTCAACTATGAGCGGACGATTGAACAGGGCGCTGAGGCAATCGCTGACGGAAGGGCGATTTCGATCGAACTCCTCCAAGAGCTGCATGCGTCACTGATGGAGGGTGCACGTGGGCATTGCGAGCACCCTGGTGCGTTCCGAAACGGGCCGATGAACCTCCCGCCAGCTGGGAGCTTCCAAGAGCCGTTTGTGCCTCCAGCCTCTGATAAGGTGCCTGGGTTGATGGAGAATCTCATCGACTTCATCACGACCGACCAGTCGATCGATGATCTGCTTGCGATCGCGATTGCCCACTATCAGTTTGAGACAATCCACCCATTTGAGGACGGTAATGGACGGCTCGGTCGGATTCTAATCACGCTCCAGATGATCGACAAAGGATATCTGTCGCGACCATACCTCTACCCGAGCGCGTACTTCAACCGACACAAAGTCCAGTATGCGGAGCGAATGCGCGCTGTCAGCGAATACGGGGAGTGGTTGCCGTGGCTCCGCTTTTTCATCGAGGGGATCCGCTCACAGGCAGCCGAAGCCGAGGAGCGAACGCGGGAACTGCAACGCCTGCAGCGAGAGTACGAACGACAGTATGGTCGGGAACAGACAGCTGCCGACCGACTTGCAATGCGATTGTTCGAACAGCCCTACGTGATGACGACTGATGTCGAGGAGCTCCTCGGGGTGTCACAACCGACGGCCCGGCGTGCAATCGCAGAGCTGGAGGCTGAAGGGATTCTCGAGGAAACAACGGGGAAGGATCGCTACCAGGAATTCAAAGCCGTAGATATCTTTGACGTCCTCGACAGGCCACTTACGAGCACTGAATCGTAGGCGCCGTCGTCCGGTCCTTGGTGATCCTTGTAGTCGTCGCCGCTGATTGGTTGCCCGTCTATCTTAGCGAGGGTCGGAACCTCGTTCACTACTTAGTGTCTTTGGAATCATACCTGGCTAAGCAATACATCCTCGGTACAATGTTTCTTAGCCGAAGCTAGCCTTCTCTAGTAAACACACGGATTGGGTGAGAACCTTCGGTCCCATCGCAGTATCTGTATTTGATAAATGCCAGTAGGAAAGCAGGAATTAGTATTGGCTCAACGAAGAGTCGCCCCCCAGTAGTCGGCGATAGGTCTCGTCTCCAGTGATCTCGGCCAGTGACTCACACATATCGCGCAGGCCGTCACGGACCCCCCACTTGTTCACATAGTTCTCAGTCGTTTCTCCCCGCTCGAACCGATACCGAAGGAAGTGTGCTTTGTCCAGAGCAGTCAAATGACTCGCGTCGTCCCCGTTCACGCGGGACTGTATATATGCGATTCTGTCGTCGTCAGTCCAGTCAAGTAGCTCGAAATCACTTCCATTCATCCGATAGAGCTTCATGTCACGCATTCGATCAGGATCCGCATCGGTCCCCTTCACGAGCATATTCAAGTCGCTGTAGGATGGCGACGCAGTATCGGCCAAATCGAGATAGACATCTAGCTCCCCAATGTCGGACGCATCACGGAGGATGCCGTAGATTCCATCTACGACGTCTTTTGCGTCCATGATCTCGTCGCCGCGCCGAACCTCCCCGTGATACTTCGAATATTCGTGAAACGCACGGCCCATCTCAATGACGCTGATATTCGCCTCTGAGAGATCTCGTGTTTCGGTGAGGCGAGCGTGGATCTGTTTCGTGGTACGCATGATCTTACGGCGGAGGTTCCGCCACGAGATCTGCTCTTTGTCGCCGGCTGGCCGAGCGACAATGACGATGTCGAAATCGACTGTCTCCCCGCCAATGAACTTTGCAATATCTACGGAAATCGGGTATGTAGCCGTGACTTCGAAGCCAGCTTCACAGAGTGACTGGAGGAGCTCACCCCACGACTCCGGCCCGCTGTGGTGATATGTGAACGTGAGGATGCCGTCCTCCTTGATCGCCTCGCGAAGCACGCTGAAGGCTTCGTGAAGATCTGATTCAAAGTCCTCCTCGTCTTTGCCTAAGAACGGGTTTGTTACGATACTCTCCTGCTTTGGCGTCTGATCGTCCTCGAACCACTCGTATTCGTCCTCAAGCAGGATCTTCTGCCAGACATAGAAATAATCGGAGAGATCTGCATACATGACATTGTCATAGTATGGCGGGTCCGTGATAATCGCGTCATACTCGTCAGTGGCGCTGATCGATCTGACATCCCCCTGTGAGACCGTCGTGTTCTGCCCCACCGGGTAGTTAAACGGCTCTGTTTCAATTGTGTCCGGTTCTTGACGGCTGGCACTTCTTGGCACCATTGGGTATCCGTCTTTATCCGGATACTCGATGTACCGGTCCGTGGGCTCTCGACCCCACTTGACACCACGGATCACCTTCCGCCACGTGGATTCAAACGTTCCGGTGCCGTAATCAGCGCCCCAGACATTACTCTCTGTCGGCCGCATTGGGGGATCAAACGAATTCGTCTTGAACAGGTGGTTCACCTGGTTTGCCGACTGACTGTACGCACACATCATCGAATTGCGGCACAGGAAGTCGGTAAACGTGAGGAGGAGATACTCTCGAGCGTTTTCATTTTCGATAGCATCAATCTCAGATAAGATTGTGGCCAGACAGAGCTTCTGGCGCTCATTGAACATATCTGCCCATGTCTCGTAGCCATGTTGGAAGACGTCATTCCCGTTGATGCTGGACGAAACAGTAATCGCTCCTTTGGGGATCTCCTCGGTGGGCACGTACTGGTGAAGTTCGTCGCGCTGTTGCCACTCAGCCTTTGAAGCCTCGAACTGGTCAATATCGAAGTCAGTGGCTGCGCGATACCCCTTTGCTGCACTTCTCCCGTAGGATTTGTCCTCCTCGCAGTCAGGACAATGGTACTCAGTTGCGTAGTACTTCAGCTTATAGCCATCTTGCTCTTGAATCGCCTCCGTAACACTGTACTTGTGGCCGCAGTCGTGGCACGTGTACTTGCTGCCGGAGACGGTCCCCTCCTGCGGGATGAACTCGTACCCACAATTCCCGCACGTAGACTCACTCCGCCAATCGTCACAGAGTACGACTGATTCGCAATCAGGACAGTACACGTGGTACTTGTCATCGTGATCAAACCGGCCCTTCCCGACTCGATAATCGCCGAATAGAGGGACGACTTCACCACACGACGTACAGTCAAGCTGCTTGACCCACAAGCTGTTCATCAGATCAGCATCGTGGGTGTCTGGTTCGTTCGGACAGCGTGTCTTGTAGTGACTTTTCAGCTCCTCCTTGACGCTCTCCTCGATCGTTTCGTAAGCATCCTGGAGCGCCTCGGGGTCAGTGTGTCCAGTGTCTACCTCCTTCTTCGAAATGAACCATGCGACAGGATTGATATCTTGCCCGTGTACTTCGGCGCCAAATCGCGACGCCTCGATCAAGGACGTTCCGCCGCCCATGAACGGATCGAGAACCTTCTTGTCGCCTAGTCGAACATCCTTCGGATACAGCGACCAGAGGCTATCCGATTGCTCTAGCGATATCTCATCGATTAGATTCGCGATGTCGGGGGCGCCACTTGTAAAGTCCCCAAGCTGGCTGTCTGCTCCCGGTTCAAACACGTCGACATCGGCCGGATCATCAAGTAACGAGTACAGAGAGATCGCCCGAAAGACACTACCGAGACGTCGAGCCCACCACTTGTGCATGGTGTAAATCGGCCGGTACCATTGGCGGGCCCCACCGTAGCTCTCCTTTTCTGCAATGTCATTCAATTGTTCGATAGGAAACCCGCGCTCGATCGGGAATTCGGTACGCTCCCGTTGATCTGGCTCCTGGGACATCCTAATTGAGGATACCCAAGCTGGCTGGTGGTATAAATGTGTGACACGTCGGCTTGTTCGTAGCTTCTACGAACGGGCGTATCTCTGGTACCTGCCCTCAATTAGACTCTGCAGTTACCAATGAATCCAGACGCGGAGGGCGACGGCCCCCACCGCCGCGCCACCATAGAGGAGCCAGTCCCCCGGCCCGATGAATGGCGTATCGTTGAGCGCGGGTAGTATCACGCCCATGCCAATCACGAACCCACTGAGATAGGCAAACGGCCAGTAGCGTGACGCGTCGATGGTGAGCACGACCCCAATGATGGAGACAACCGCAGTCACCGAGAACACCCACTGCGGAACGATGCCTGAACCGACCAAGACGCTTCCAATGGCACTGACGACGACGCCATTGACTGCCATCGCGATCGCTCGGGCGAACCCATCTTCGCCTGTTGGCATGATCTGATATTTTCATGCGTCTGTTTCAATCCGTCCTCAACTCGTGGCGCTAGTATGGAACCACACCTAGGCGAGGAGCCGATAGACGAGATGGCCCACGCAGATGGCACCTCACTGCCGGCAGTCTTCGGCGACACCGCCCGGACAAGATTGATCGCCGCGCTCTGCAGCGAGCATGGTCGAGATCTGAATGTCAGCGACATGCAGGATCGCTGGCGTCGCGCGAACCACCGTGTATGATCACATTGACGCGCTCCAGGAGCTGAATATCGTCGTCAAGACGCGCGAAGTCGGTGGTGGACCGATGTACGAGATCAACATGGACAGCGAGCTCGTCGAACATATCATGCGCGTCGAAGGGCTTGCTGGCCGTGAATTCGCCGAGCGAGAGTCAATTCAAACATAAGCTGGTTTGCAGGCTCAACCCCTCTGCGGTGCGTCTGTAACGGTCGTCGGCGTCCGACCCGCCGACGTCGTCTTCCGTGCTTCAACCCCTCTGCGGTGCGTCTGTAACTTCCCGTGGTTGCAGACAGTCGTGGCATTATGCACCGCTTCAACCCCTCTACGGTGCGTCTGTAACACCTCCGAGGACGGAAGCCGGACAAGCCGGAAGCGCTTCAACCCCTCTACGGTGCGTCTGTAACCGGTAGCTCTCAAGCTCGCTCTGCTGAGAGGATTTGCTTCAACCCCTCTACGGTGCGTCTGTAACTCGCATATTCGAGGTGCATACTTCACACGCCTCTTAGCTTCAACCCCTCTACGGTGCGTCTGTAACGCGAGAACCGCGCCAGCGACCCCGAGCGGGAAGATGCTTCAACCCCTCTACGGTGCGTCTGTAACGGCGTCGTGCCACGCATCCCGTTCCGCGTCGAGGCGGCTTCAACCCCTCTACGGTGCGTCTGTAACACTTGACCTGTCTGAGTGACGCCAGGGCCTCGGGCGCTTCAACCCCTCTACGGTGCGTCTGTAACCAAGGGCGTGTTCGCAACGCAGAATCCCAAGTCGCTTCAACCCCTCTACGGTGCGTCTGTAACCGTCTGACCCCGTGAGCATCCAATTCCAAGGCGTCGCTTCAACCCCTCTACGGTGCGTCTGTAACGACGTGAGAGACTGAGACATCCGATCAGTCCCTCATGCTTCAACCCCTCTACGGTGCGTCTGTAACTTGGTTCCGCGTGGACGACTACGACGATGCACGGGTCGCTTCAACCCCTCTACGGTGCGTCTGTAACCATGCCCGATTCCGGGCACACAAGCCTTCTTCTCACTATTCTCACGTCAGTGTTTCCCTCGACCCCCAATTCTGGGTTTACCCCCGGGGGGTTGAGATCTCGCTGTTCGGTTTTGACACCTCTCACAGCCAGGACACCCTCGTCGGCCCTCACCACGGCTGCTCTTGGCCCTACCGAGCACCTGCGCCGGGTGCCGCCACCTCGCGCGGCCACCTACTCCGGCATGCCCAGTGTCAGCCGTACACGCTCAAGCCACCGTTCCATCGCTGCCTCGCCACCTGCCTGCGCCGCCGATGCTTCGAAGAGCTCGAGCGCAGGCGTCGTCACCGACCCGACTGTCTCTGCTCGATCGTTGAACGCGACGGCGCCTTGCGGACTCTCCGCCGCTCCGTACCACTCACGCTTGTCGGGGTGGACTAAGACGCCGTCGTGGCGCATATACGCGATATACTCAAGCGCTTCACGGATGCCCTGTTTGACCGTCTGGTCCCCGTGCGCCGAATCCTGATATTTACCCTCGATCGGGAAGGCCAACTGCGGCACCACTGCCTCCTCGTGCTCAACGACGAGGAGGACATCCGGCCGATTCGTGGCTGTTTTCCCGCCCGCCCCTGGGAGCATTTTCACTGTCTCGACGTAACGGCGCTGCACCTCCTCGCGCCGGGTCGGGTCACTGCCGCCATGCCCGAGAAACGAAAAGCCGTCTGCGGTCGCCGCCTGTTCGTAGTAGACCCGAATTGTCGTGTTCGGGCCGAGCGAAAACGTCGCGACGGCCCCTCGGTCCGCGGCGATCGGCGAGACGCTGGCCGCCTGATCCAATTGCCGCTCAAGCCCCCGAATCACGGCAAAGAGGATGTATAGCTCGAACAGCGTACTGTACATCCGACTCGGCCCCCCATTGTCATCGAGCGGGACGATGAGTGTCTTCTTGAGGAGCTCCTCGATGAGCTCCGGGTCGCTTTGCCCACCTACCGTCCCGTTGTATCGAATGACCACCTCTGCGGCATCCCGATACAACGGCTCACGGGCTTGCAGTGCGGTGGTGAGCATTCGACTCGACGGCTCGTTCGTCTCCGGCTCCCGAATCCGATCGAGGTTGCGATTCCGTTCGAGTGTGGCGCGCGTGCGCTCGAGGATATCGTCTGTCCAGCCACTGTCCCAGTCGTACTGTTGGAGCTCTTCCTCCCAGAGTCGCAGGCCTCGTTCGAGAATGTTTGCAGCCCGCTTCAGGACGATATTCTCAGCGAGATCGTAGTTCTCGTACCGGGATTGGGTCACGAACAGCGTCGTATCGTCGGGGTTCCGCTCATTACGTGCCTGGATCGTCTCGCCCCAATCGATGCGTTCGGATACCTCTGAGCGGACGAGGGTGCGCTCGGTCTTGGTGCCCGTGTTGAGGCTTCGAAGGCGCCCCGGTAGTTTCTCCGCGAATGCTACCGTCTCAGCGTCCAACAACAGATGGAGATAGAGGAGATCACCGAACCCAGCGATACGCTCACCGAAGGCGGCGTCGGCGAGCGCGTCACCGACGACATCAGGGTTGACGGTGCCTGACTGGACATACAGCTCGAGATCCCCCGCGACATGACGAATGAGCTCGTCGGAGTCCATTAGCTCCGGAACTGTTCGGCGGCTCCCCGCCGGACTGTCTGCTCGTCGATCCGGCCGGCCGTCGCGAGCGCATCGATAACGTCGCCGCGCTGCCGGTCGAGCATCCCCTCGAGCTGCGGGAACACGTAGCCGACGACGGCGTCAGCGACTGCCTTGTGGATGGCGTCGTCGTCCTCGAGTGGTAGCGCCTGGACGTAGCCGAGCATATCCTTCACGATGGCCGGGCCAAGACTTCGAGCATCCTCGTTGCCGTTCATGATGCGCCAGGCATCGATCACACCAAGCGCTGCCTCATCAGTGGCGCCGAGCTCGATGTCGCTCCAGCCGTCGAGATACCCCTCGAGGAAGTCACTCGGCGACGGATCGGTGTCGTCGGGATCCGGGATGGGTGGCGCATCCACGCGGATGAATGTGAACCGGCGCATGAACGCGTAGCTCATGTCGTACAGCGACGTCTTGTCGTAGCTGTTCATCGTCGCGAGCAAGCGCCACGACTCCGGAACAACGTATTCGGAGATCGGCAGCTCCTGGCTCTCTTGGCCTGGCTTCGGTGCATCTTCTTCGGTGGCCGGCCGGATGGAGATCTCCTCCTCGTTATAGGTTTCGTACGGCAGCGTCACACGCTGGCCCGAGAGTACGGTGAACAGTTGGCCAAACGCCTTGTCGATGTCGGCGCGATTGATCTCGTCGATGACCGTGAGATCGTTTTGCTGGTGGCCGTTCCGTTTCCACCGACGGAGGAGCTGCCCCGGGCGGAATTCGAGCTCCTGGTCGCCGTCGCGTGCGGGCATGTAGCCACCGACTGTCTCGAAGGTACTCCAATCAGCCGTCGCCGTTGTGAGGTGACTTCCCGTGTATGGTGAGTCATCAGCGTCGAGCAACTGATCGGCAGCCTGCTCGGCGAGCTCCGTCTTCCCTGTGCCGGGCGGCCCGGTGAAGATGATGTGATTGTCGGAATTGAGCGCGGCCTGGATCTTCTGGAGGAGCGATTCGGTCGTTTCGCCCATCGTTGCCGGGAAGTGCAGCCCGGTGATCTCCTCGGGATCGAGCGTAGTATTGAGTGGGGCGGCTGGGTTCAGATCCGTCTCTTCACCACTGCCCTGGCCATAGGTGTTGAGCCGATCGAATTCGGGTTTCACTTGGCGGAGTTTGGCCTTGACTGAGCTTATCCGGGGTACTCCAGAGGGCCGTTCCTCAGAGTCCATATCCCGGAACGACCGCCAATCGGAGTCACGAACATTCTCACCGATGTGGAGCCCATAGCGGACGCGGTTGGGCTTGATTCCAAGGAATAGTTGATAGTGATCCTTGTGCTTTGTCCCCTCCCCGTCAGGATACAGTGCGAGCCAGCCAAACTGGTTGAGGTACGATTGGGCCCCTTGGAAGGTCACGATATGGCTGCCAAGCGACTCATCCTCGACTGCGACTCGAAGCACATTCGAGAGGCGCGTGAAGTGGTGGCGAATGCGTGGGCCAAGCAAGCCATAGTAGGCACCACCCAGAACGGTGTACGCTCGCCACGAGCGCATCACGTTATTCTCGTGGGCGTCGCTCACCTCCGTTACAATCTTCTCGTACTTGTTTGGATGGAGGCGGCCATTGAGATGGGCAGTTAGCAGCTGAACACGGATCTCGTTGATCGGTTGGTCGGCGGTGTCGCGTTCGCGCCAGTGGTCGATGTACTCGTCAGGGAGCTCACTGAGCGCACCGCTGAATACTGAGACGTCATCTCGCCTCTCGGCCTCCGGTTCGACATCAAGCTCGGCAAGGTGCGCGGACGTATCCCAGAGATAATTGAGGAGATAATCATGGGTGAGATCCGGGAACGAATCGTAGCCGATCTCTCGCCCAAGCGCAGCGATTGTGTCGGCATCGACTGTGGCCCCGCAGCGTTCTTCGAGCGCGACTGAGATGTCCGATGTCCACGTGTCAAAGATGGACGTGAGCTCTTCTTCGGGAAGTTCTAACTCCCGGAAATGGTCGGAGGGGTCGGTCTCACGGTGTGGCCCCCAGTCGCAAAAGTACTCTACGAGGGCCTCTGCAGCCAGCTCTGTCTCCTCGGCTGTTGGCGTGGCTGCGAGATCGCCGAACAGCCAAAGGGCACTATGGATTGCGGCGAGGTTGAAATGATGGTCCTTAGACTCGACAATGGGCTGGACATCGGATGGCTCGGGGCGATCAATCCTGGCGCGAGCATTACTCCGGACAGCCTCGATGAGGTTCGGGAGTGTGTCTTCGTCACCAAATTCGGTGAGGGCGCCTTGCATACCGCCCCCATCGTAATCGAAGACTTTGCGGACCGTCTCAAACGTGACTGCACGCTCTTCTGGGAGGACGTAGTGCCAGAGGATCTCAAGTTGGTTTTCACTGGCCGCGTCTTCGTAGTACATCTCCTCTGGGTCCTCGACGATCGTCGGCTCATCGGAGAGGACGGTCCCGTAGGCGACGATGCCGACACCCTTCTGATGCGAAAATATGTGATCTCCCGCGGTCGGCCGTTGTGCTTTGTTGAGGTACGACTCGCTGTGGGTGACGCCGGCTCGGTCATGAAGTGGTGCTCGTCCGCCGTCATCGAGCGGATCTTCCTCCGTGTCGTTGGTGTTCAACCGCCAGACGGCCATTTGTTATTGCTGCCTCTCCGGGCTGTCAGATATGTGTTTCCACGAGCAGTGCCTGCTGTGGGGCAAGCGATCTGTAAAACCCTTCGGCCTTCGGATATATTAGATACATGTCTTGATAGGGCACTTTCAAATTGTCCCAAATTACGAAAGGGCGACCTAATGGAGCTTCGAGAAATGGGACAAATAACTAGAAAACTGTCATTTCCGTGTAGTATTATGAATGCGACAACAACGGCCCTTCACTGACAAAACGAAACAGCAAGACAGTGGCCTATGTGGCCACTGGGTGTTCAGAAGTCGAGCGGCTCCTGGCCGATCTTGCCCTTGTCGCCGTACGCGGACCAGTGCGCCCCCTGCGGATCATCGTCGAACACGGTGATGTGCTCCTCGAAGTCGTCCGTGTTGGCGGTGAACTGGATCGTGTTGTTCGGATTGTTCTTGACGAGCGACCCGTCCGAGAGCAGCCGGTCGGAGTCGCGAACCTGTCCCTGCGTGAACTGCGGGTCGGGCTGCGGATTGTTGTAGTCCATGGTGGTGTGTTTGTCCCGGTCGCCCAGGACAATCCATACTACTGTTGCCATATACTAAAATCCTTGCATTGCGAATATACCACAATTTGCAAAAACTATAATAGGTTCCAGTGTATAGGTGGAAGTGGCCCCTGAGGCCACTGATCACAATGACCCGACGCAACCGCACGATCTCGGAGACGACGTACGTGACGGAGAACGGCCAGCAAATCGACTACCGCATCGACGTAGGCGAGCCGGAGCCGTTCAACGACCCGAACCACTACAACGTGGTCGGCTCCACGGACATCCGCGAGGGCGGCGGCTCGCGGACCGTGATGGACAACGCGCACGTGGACTGGTAGAGCGGCGACCAACCGGCTCCCATGCGGCTTTTTTGCGATGCTCAACGGTGAGCCACAGCGTTCGGAGATGTATCGCCTTCCGGGTGACCCGCCGGGAATAATCGACGGCTAACGCACCCATCATCGCCTGAAATGACGCGGCTAAGCCCCATCTGAGCGCCATACTCCACAAGCTATTTCAATGATACGCACATTTTGTATTGCATGTCAGACGAAGATGCTCAAATTAGCGTACAGAAGTACAAACCCCTGGGCGAAGTATTCTCGGCGCTTGGAAGCGTGAAACGGTTGCAATCGTATGTCCTCCTCGCGAACGGTGATGCGCCGATTGATGTCGCGGACGCGTTAGATATCTCACGCTCAGGACTCCAGAATTACATTAACGACTTTAAAGAACGGGAGCTCCTCGAGAAAGACGGGAAGTCACTTATTCCGACCGAGACAGGCGAATGGCTACTCGAGGAAGTCGAATCGATGGAAGACGAGTACGAGGAGTACCGCCAATCGGCTCTTCGTGATCGGATCGAAGAGCTCAGCGCCTTTGCGAGTAGTGACAGCGATGAATTCATCAAGCAGCTGATCCGCGACCACCCCGATGAAGTCCGGGATGTGTACGGCGAAGAATTCGGCCTCGACGACGACTCCGCGTAGCTGTCGTGCGAACCGCTCCTGGCTATTGATATCTGGGGAGTGGCGACACTGACACCCTCCCCTTGGCGTGATCTGAAAATGCAGCTGGTACTCGGGGTAATTTTTTGTCAGTGTCTGACACAGTAGCATACGAGTCCATGTCTGACACGAATAGCTCGGGGGAGCAGGACCCATACATGGGTATCTCGGCGACTGAATTCGAAGAGGTGTTCGGCATCTCACAGGAGGAGTGGGATCCGGCCATCCCTCAAATTGCGGAGGACATCGAATCGATTGTCGAGCTGAAGCCGTTCCTGGATGCGGTGCTTCCGGATCTGTATACGAGTCACCTCAATGGTGATGACATACGGGACCCGTTCTACAGCTTAGTCCAAGAACAGGTAGAATTCGGGCGCGTTACTGCCTACATCTATCGACGGACGACTGACGCAGTCGCAGGGGCGCGCATCCTCGCGACGATCGCTCGCAACACGGGGGAGATCGATGATGCCACCCACCGTGATTTTGTGGATTTGTGGGAGGAACACAACTGGATTGCTGAGGCCGTTCCAGTTGCCATACAGCAAGAGGACGGCTATCAGTACTGGACGGGACACGGCGTCGATGTCCAGTATCGCGAAAACGACTCAACGATGTACGTCGACTGGGTCGCCAAGCAGGGCGTGGACGATCTCTGGGACATCCAGGCACCCATGCCGTCGGTCCTTTCGATGTTCGCGAGTGTCACACGGTTCCAGGAGGAGCGGCTTGAGGCTTTCTTGGATAACCGCGGTGGGTCGCTCGGTCTCGAGGGGGAGGACATCGAGGAGATCGACCAGGCGCTCGAGATGCTGATCGAGAATGCGGAGTCCCTCCGCGAGTCGATTCCCCGTCTCCACGAATACTCGATTGATACGATGGAGGATTATGCTGACTTCGACGAGGCACTTGACCCGGCGCGTGAGGAGGGGGACCACGACAGCGATCTCCCGGATTACAAATACTGATCATGTGGCGAACACGACTCGAAGACGGGCCTGCATCGTACGGGTACGAGGCGCCCGTCCATCTGTATCAAGCCGACGACGATGACAATGAGCGCGTCATCCACAGCGCAGTATACAATCAAACCTCTGATGAGGTGTACTTGCAGGTGCACGACGGGCTCTTCGAGGAGATCAACAGCGAAGGGCAGCTCGTCGTCGATGCCCCACTGGAGAACCCCTACTTCGAGCGGCCGTTCAATCATGAATTCGGCCACGTTCGACTCTCGAAGAGCACCGAGATCTGGGACCGGATGTTCGCGCTCAATGCTCGGAGCGTCGAGATGTTCTTCGGGAGTCTTGATGACTTACTAGCGGCGGAGAGTGACGCCTCGGCAGACGCAGTCGAGGAGCTGCTTCGCGGGCACAGTGGCATCCAGGTGTTTCAGGATAGTTGGCGCCCGGTCCAGGAGGCCTACAGTGAGATCTACGCCGCGTACCACTCACAGATGCCAACCAAGCTCATGCTCGAGAATTCCATTGGGGCTCTCGAGACAAAGCTCGCAGCGTCGGAGTACGATCCGGCGGAGATCGACTTATCCAAACCGCCGACCTCACTGTTAACTGATGACCCGGCAGCTGTCGACTGCTTCCATCACCAACACGAGCGCGTCACGATCTCGGCGGCCTTGCGTATCTACGAGGAAGCCACGTTCACAGGCGATCATCAGTTTATGGAGTACATGAGCTGTATCGCCCAGCTCGCCTCCCGTGACGGCACAACGGGCAGCTGGCGGACTGGAGTGGGTCGCCAATTCCTGGAAGTGATGCTCGCTGCAAAGCGCATCGCACAATTCACCGACTTCGACACGCCACATCGCCAGCATACGCCACGAACAGCTGCTGAGCACCTCACGAGAGCGCTTGGGTTTGATTACAACGAAGACCACACACGGGGCGACAATATCAAAGACGCGCTCGAGAACGTCTTCGCAGATGAAGCATCGTTCTCACCCCAGGAGGTAGATCGGATCGGCGATGTCTGGACCCGGATGACGTCCCAGCCGGAGCCGGTCTCGATCGTGATCGAAAATAGTGCGACCGGCGATGTGGTCGTCAGCCATCGCGACCAGGGCGAGGTTGTCGAAACGTTCACCGAATCCGCTGCAATCATGCGGACGGTCTTCCAGGCAGTCCTCGGTGAATTCTCGGCCGAGGAGGCCTTCCCGGATGCGTCCACGTCGGATTTCCTGACTGAGGTTGGCGAGGAGCGGTATCATGGGACGGCGGAGCTGTTCCGCAAGCTGGAGGATGCCGGTGAAATCAAGGCCATTCGAGAGTCGCTGAAAACAGAAGCTGCCGAAGCATTCTAACCGGCTGCGGGCCCCTCGCTGGCCGCGCCCGCAGCCGTCGTTACTGAATCCCGCGGGGAGTATCCGAGATGGGATCGAGCCGGAGTGGTACCTCCGGGAGCCCACAATGCTGACACTCGCGAGTGTTGTTCGCCGTACGAACCGGACCGCCACATGCCTTACACGCCATTTTGATGCACCTCAATATCTACTATGGATAGCATATATTATAAAATTTGCTATCTCTGTTATGTTGTGGCTCGGGTGGATTTGATATGGGGCTGTGATGGGCGTGATACCTGAGAAAACCGTGAGCGAGGGGATTCACGCTGTTCACCGCGCTCTACCCATCCCACCTGGGGCTGGGTGGCACAAATATAATATAGTATGCTAACATTAGCAATGTCTGTAATATGGTGGCAAAAGTGCATGGGCGTGTCACGGACTACGAGCCGGACAAGCCCAACCAGACAAGCCAGAGAGACAGTTGCGCTGTTCCGCGTGCGGCTCGCGAGACGACGCCGGCCGACGAATGTCCGTACTGTGGCTGCTTCGTTGGAATGGAAGCACACTACGATGGTGCGGTGCGTGACCAGGAGCACATTCCCAGTGATGGCTCGCTCATTGAGGGCCGGTACAGCGAGCGAACGTGTCGCACGCGCGGTTCGCTTGGGCAAGCCCTGGGGTGTGGCCGCACGTTCTACGTGTATTCCGCTATTCTTCACTAGGGACAAGCTTTACAAATATAGTACGAATATAGTAAATTGTATCATGCAAGAACAAATCACGGTGACGCGCACTGAAGAGCGAGTACCGCAGACAGAGTCGCGGTTCGGCCCGTGGCCGATGCTCCTCCCGAATAGTGGGTTTGGCCGTACCCGGCGGCCGAGCCAGGAGCGCGACGGTGTCCGGTTCCCGACGCCGGTGAAGGAGCATCCCGGCCGCACGCCGGTCTACGTCGAAGAGGAGGCGCATCTGTATGACTGACCAGTCGCTTACGATTCGGCCAGTCGGCCATTCTCGACGGGCGGACGAGTGTCCGTACTGTGGCCAGTACAACACACCGCCCCCGGGGATGCGAGGCGGCGCTGTTCATTCCCGGCTCGTCGACGCGGCGAGCCGTACGCAGTATGCGGCGGTTCGGTGTCAGTACCCTGGCTCGACGGCCGTTGAGGGCTGTGGCCGGACGTACTACGTCTTCGAGACGGTGTCGTGACCGGCGGCGGCCACGGTACGTTCTTTTTGCAGTAGTGAACTATGATTCGACCCCCGTCACGTACTCCGTCGTCGCGGAGGGAGGGCCGAGATCCAGATCGAACTGCTCGTGAAGGTTAAGGACTGCCGTCTTAATCACATAACGCTGGGCGTCCACGTATTGCCGAAGGTCCCAGTCTAGATCACTGTACAAAACCGTCCCGATGGTCTCGAAACCGTGAGCGGGACAAACGTATGCGAAATGTCGGAAGTACTCCTCGCCTTGCATATTTCGCACTATGATTTCCAGCATGGCTTTGTCGAAACCGTCGTGTTCGGTGATCTCGAACGAGATCGAGAGATCCCATCCTTCGTCAACGTACTCTGCATATAGGTCTTCGAGCTCGGCTTGTACGAACGATTCGATATCGGCCCACCGTGACTCAGGCAGCTCCCAGATGGGTGTCGGGCCGGTGTCCGGCTCCTCAAGCTCGAAATCGAACGTTGCGGCCAGTTGCTGGCTCGTCTGGGTGCTCGGGGCGAGCTCTTCAAGCGCGTCTTTCAGCGCGCCCACGACGTCCTCGTCGACATCTGTGGCCTCGTCAAGGTCGTCCCAGGCCTCGGGCGGCTCCCCACTGGATGGCTCGTCGCCTGTGTAGAGGATGCCGGCGTCGAACAAACCCCAGTACAGCTCTGAGGGGAGGCGTGGGCCGCGATTCTGATTGCGGATGCCTGCCTCGTAGGGGAGCCGGTTGAATAGTCGGTCGCCAAAGGGTGTGACCGAGATCGTGGCGTTCCCTTCGTCCGAGCCACTGAGGATGTAGTATCCCGATTTGTCGCTGCTTGCTGCGTATTTGTAGAGGCGGGCCATGACGGGTTGAAAATGCTCTCCAGGGCCATCGGCTTAATTCACATGCCTGTCAGGGATCATCTAAGTCGATACTGGCTACGAAGATATAAGGGACGGAGCCGCCACAACAGAAACGCGAAATGGCACTAGGGAATCTTGTCGGGCTCAATATCCTCTCGGTTATCCTGCTTATCGTACCTGGTGTTATCGGCATCAAGCTCTATTTGTATCTCCGCAAGACCGTCGACCAGTACTCACGACTTGACTCGATTGTCGGCAGTATCGTGCTTAGTTTGGTCTCGCTGATTCTTCATTACGTCCTCATCAGTGTGGCGTCTCGAGCCTGGCTGACGGCGGACGGATTAACAGGCTTGGGGATCGGAACGATCATTCACGGATATCTCTCTATCGTTGCATTGTGCCTGTTACTGGCGGGTCTCCTTGCGACTATTCAGCATTATCTCACCCCGAAACTCGGATCCGGCCGGGCACTGGAAGTCCGAGAGACAGTCGCAGCGACATGGCCGTACACGGCGGTGCATGATCAACTTAGCAGGTTTGGTCGCCCCGATGCAACACCTCGCGTTGAGGTGTGGGACCACATGTTTCAACAAGAATTATTAGACGATCCCCTGGCAAAAGTCGTGACAACTGAAGGGGCGATTGTCGAGGGAGAAGTAATGATAAGGGGGAATACAGTCCAGAGTCGCGATCTCCTCATCGACTTTGAGGGGCATATACCCAGCCACAATGAGAATGGGGCATTATCTAATAACGAGACCCAGTATGTGTATCTTCATGAGCAGGATATCTCGTTTATTTCATTCGGCGAAATACCGGATGTAGATGATGAGGAGCGGGATCAGGGACGCCGCTCAGAGCGCGATCATCCAACAGGCGGTGATGTGGATGAGGCGATGCTTGATGTCGTCGTTGAGTATGTAGAGAATATTAACACCAATGATCCTGAAGAAATCAAGAAACGACTCCACAAGACATCGCCAGAGCTTACCGAGGATCAAATAGACGATCGGCTGGAAGCTCTCGGATACAAAGGCTAGCTCACTGCCAGGTGTGCAGCTACCGAGTGATTTTATGCGAGGTTCAGCTCGCTGTTGACAGTCATGTCCGGATGTCCATCATAGACCCGCTTGAGGAGCTTCAAGAGCGCCATCGAATTGTACTCCTCCTTGAGCTCCTTCAGCTCTTCCTCCGGCAGCTCTTCATCATTGAGCTCCTCGATAGTGTTTAGATACATTTCTCCTTTGTCCGTCAGCTCGTACACCTGCTTCGTGTTGCCACTTGGTGTCGTTTCCTCGTCCTCCTCAACGTAGCCCCCTGCGACGAGGCTGTCGATATCGTCATACAGATCTCTCGAGAACGGGCCGTACGAATCGGGCTCGAACCTGTACTCCCCCACATCAAGCTCAGACAGCTCTTCTTGAGCGAGAAAGACGAGCTTCTGCATCCGGGTGATCCCCTCGACTGCTTCGTTGTCACTGGCGCGCAGCAACACCAGTGGCAGTAGCCGACGGGTATCTTCCATATCGCAAACACCGTTCCGTGGGGACTCGAAGCTTTCGGCCTGATTTCAAGTGGAGAATCACTCGAGATCTGCAGCAAGGGCGACTTGCTCGCGAAGTCGAAAGAGTGTCGACGCGAGCTCGTTTGCACGCTCGGCGCGTGCCTCGATCTCTGACTGTGAGATTACGTATATATGTATGACTAGATAGAGTGTGCAGGCCTCAATGTCCCTGTGGTAGTGTAGACGCTCTCAGCGAGGTAAGACCATGCAAAACGGGCTATACTCCCGCATATCTCCAAGCAGACGATCCACACATTGATCGAAACTACGCCCGACAAAATCGGAGTACTCGCGGTGGACTCCCTATGACGTGATTAGATGTTCAAAACCGCAGTACGAGAGTACAGTAGTACTCATAGGTACCGCAATGATGGACGCAGTGTCCCAATCTAACGCGATTGTATCTGGAGTGGCTGCATCTCTTAGTGAGGCTGATACGAACAACCGTGTTGCCCGCATCGCGGAAGTGGCTCGTTGTCTGGTGGATTCATTGGTAGAATCGATTTGCCCGCTCATACTGTACCCCCGGTGCCTCGGATCACAGATACGCCCTATACAGCTGTCGTATCTGTGCTAAACGCTTCCCGACGACCAGCTTGGCCTCTCTGGTTACCCCGATGCAGTATTGCGAATGTTTCAGTTAATCTGGACGCTGGCAGGGAGTCGTCTGTAGTGCTCGATACATCGGTTCGCCGGGGGCCAGAATACTGAAAAGCTGGCTCACATATTTATCGCGCGACTGTCGAATAAACTAACACATTGCCCCTGTACCAGGGAACAATGGATAGCAATCCACCCGTGCGTGATCGGATCTACGGGTGGCTCGATGGCCACAGAAGCGCACTTCGCTGGGGATTATATGGCGTTGCGACGGTGGTTGCAGTGGCTCTCGGCATCACGATCCCGTTCACACAACCACCACAAACACTCACCCGAGTGGTGTTGACCCTGGCGACGATTAGCGGGACGATCCTTGCAATCGTCTTTTCGGTGACCTTCGTCGGCTTTCAGCTGGTTGCAGACACGCACGCTGGGCGTGCCGCGCCGGCGCTTGTTCGCGATGGACGCTTCCAACAGACGTTCGCGCTCTTCGGTGTCGTCGTTGTCGGGTCGATTGTCGGGCTCTACGCCGGCCCATACCTGGCGCCTGGGATTGGGGCCGACTGGCAGGCCGTCGCGAGCGGGCTGATCCTTGGTGTGATCGTACTCGGGATCGCGGCCAGCTACGAGCTTGTCGAGTATGTGACCACGATGGTTGAGCGGCTGAATCCGGAGTCTGTCATCGAGCTCCTTTTAGAGACAGATCTCGCGCCGGAATCGTTGTTTGGTGCGTATCCAAGCGTGAAGGCGATACGGGACGACCCGACCCATCCGTTTGAGTCGCTCATCACCATGGTTCGTGGTGGGTTGGATGATGGCCAGACATCGACTGTCGAGCTTGGACTTGGCGGGATAGAGCGAGCGATCAACGCCATGATCGCGGCACTACCAGAGTCCTCGATCGACGATTCATCCGGGTATGTCGATGCCCTCATTGAGCCACTGGTGAAGAACACCTACGAAGATATGCTCATCGAGGCGTCGCGCTTCGGTCATCGGCGCGTCGTATACCGGATAGCTGAGAGTGTCGAAACGATTACAATAGCCGGGCTCTCGGAGAATTACCACAATGTGTTGCAGCTTGGATTAGATGGCCTGGGTTCGGCAATCGTGGTTGCCCACGATGAAGACATCGACCTCTGGTGGCCATATCGGACAGTGACGGATCGGATGGGAGACATTCTGAATACGGCTGTCGACACTACCGATCCGATCGCGTTCGTCAGTGTTTGGTATCATCTGATCCATCCGTATGTGATACTGCTTAGGCGGAACGAAACAGATCACAACCTCCATGATCAGATCTTTGACTTCTGTGGAAGGGTTGTCCCACAATTTTTTGAAAAGTTTGTCAAGGAATACAACGGGAAGCTAGTGGCATCCCCCGAAGTTTGGCTTGGAGGCAGTACAGAGTCAAACGCGGTGCGGGCGATCAGAAACCAGATACGATATCTTGGGACCCTGTACAACGATATCCTCAGATACTATGGCCGGACTGGTGAGCTCCCGTTTGGCGGCGGCAATCCACTGAGTGTCTGGACATCGATGTTTAACAAGTCGCTCGAGGCGGAGCTGGATGGGCTTGCGGTCACGGTTGGGCTCGCATTGCTCTCCTTTGGCTATCAGATCGAGCGTATCGGCGCTAGGCGGCCCAATGGGTTCGCAGATACGTTCGCTCGCTGTCAGCTGAACTATGAGCTTGGGGTTGATGTCGTAGATAACGTATTCACGTATGCGGCAGAGGGTACTTTTCCCAGGAAAGCGCGTCCCGATGCGATGTCGCATCTTCATACGAAGCCAGATCCACAGGGCATAGTCAGCCGCTTGATCGGCAATGAAGACAACGACGGGAGTACGTTCGAAGAGTGGCTCTCGGAGTTTCAGAAGGAAGTGGCCGAGCGCCGGAAAGAGCTCCAGGAAGGATATGAATGGGACGTGACGCCGGAGCGGTAGCGGGCAAGAGTGTGTTCTTCACGAGCTCTGTGGGACTGTTCCAGCGAGGGATGCCTCGTTCGTAGCCACTACGAACGTATTCGTGGGTTCGTCGTTGGCCACATCACCGAGAGAGATCCCGCATCGGCGGCGGCTTTGATGGCGGCACGGTTGGCCCATTGAGCTCGCACTACGGTTCCCCGTTGACAGCGAGTCACCCACTCAACGCAGTGTTGTCGACCTCCATGGCCATCCGCTCATCCAGTGGCATCCCTACCGGGCGGGCTAACCGAACCACACGCGTCGCTGGCGAGAGAGCTGCAGCTAACGGGGGTGCCCCACCAGGTGGCATGCCACTCCAGGACGGAGCCTCGTGGCGCCGCCGCTCTGTCCTCTGTGCCGATCGCCTGTGCGGCGCAGCTGTGGCCGCCGGATCTCTGTTGGGCTTCCTCGACTGATCAGGCTCTGTCGTGGCCTCCTCCGGAGTCGACAGCGTCGCCTCATACTGCACATACCCCTCGCCTTCCACTGCAGTTACAAGCCCGCGCTCGCGCAGCCCCCGCAGCCGCCGGTCCCACGTGTTCGGATGAATGCCCAAGCGTTCAAGCGCCTGCTTGCGCCCACACGGCCCGTCGCTTGCGAGCATGCACTGGAGAATCCGCCCGCTCGTGTCGGGCGCATCCGGAACCACACACGCCGCGGGCAGCCGTGCGAGCGTCGCGTCAATATCGCCGGCGCGAAGCGGCCGTGGCTGTGCGGGCGCACGCAGCCGGAGGAGCGCATCCGCGACATGCTGGGGTGGACAGCCCGCGCGGTCGTCGCACCCAAGCACGCGCGTTAGGCGCCGCCTGAGCTGGGCAATAGGTGCAGGAGCTTGACTGGGGGTCTCGGGCACGCGAAACCCCTTGGCCTCGGCCAGCGTTTCGATGATCGCATCGAGCGCGTCGGGATGGCTCGCGTCGGCGATCGCGATGTCGAGCGCCGGCGGGGCACCCTCGCCGTCGGCTCGCGTCCGAAGCCGGCGTTGTTCGGCGCCGATCGCCCGCCGGATCCCATCTTGGAACGTGTCGATGCCGGGCCCTGAAAGCACCCATTTCGTCGTTGGATTGGCCATCGGGCTGTCAGGGTCGAGGCCAGGCGGTAGACGCGCCGAGAGCTTGTCGGTGTCCCAGCCGACAGCGTCGGGATCTGCTACTTGTCGAAACCACGAATGCCAGCCCGTTTCGGACTCGTAGACGGCATGCTTCGGGATCGTATACCGACAGAAGTCGAGGAAGGCACGCCGGTAGTGGCGGTCCTCCTGGAGCGTCGCGGTTTGGGGGACGCGCACGTTGATGACGGGCGTATACCCAGCCGCATACAGCAAACTCGTCATGCTCGCCGTGAGCCCATGCAGCGCCGCAAAGACGCGGCCGCGGGCGTCGGGGTCGCCACGGTGACCGGGCGGGCCCGTGAGCTGGCCCACTCGCTCAAGCAGGTGGGCGCGAACGCCGAGCCAACGATCAGCGAGCGCGTCGCGATCGCGTTCGGTCGGGCTCACCCACCCGGCCTGGAGCCCGTCGACGAGCATGTCCGTCGTGGTGGGCTCGGTGTCAAGCGACAGCTCCGCGAGCTCACGCTCGAAGTCCGCGAACAGCGCTTCGAAGGCCTCGCCCACCTGCTCGTCGTCGAGACACCGGGCGAACACTCGGGGTGAACATACACTCGCCGCGATGCGTCCCAGGGTGGCGAGGGGATCAAGCGCGTACTGGACCATCACGAGGAGCTCATCGTCGTGGGCCTGCGAAATGTAGCCAACGCGAGCATCGCCGCCGTCCTCTTCGTGCCAATTCAGCGTGGGCCCGGGTGCAAGCGCGACATCAGCGCCCGTCGCGAGCGGGGCGGTCGTCCGTCGGTGGACTACATGGCCGTCCACGGCCGTCGACGGGCCCGTCAGCCACTGGGTCCACCGGTCCGTCTCGTCTGGATCGCCCATGCTCGCAAGGTGTGCCTCCACGGAGGGGCCGTCGATCGGGGCGTCCTCGCTCAACTGGGCGTCCTCGACCCTTTGGCCCCCCACCGAGCGGTCGTCCACTGTACTGGGTGAATCGATGTGGGTATCGATACACTGGCCATCGAGCTGGGATTGCCAGGGGTCACGCACCGTCTGGCCATCGGCTGCGATATACTGGCTGGCGGCCACACCAGCCGCGGTGAGCCGAACGACAGAGGAGTCATTGCGACCGGTGTGGCGCTCATACTCGACGAGCCCCGCCTCGGCGAGCCGTCGGGCATACACGTACAGCGTGGCCTGTGCCGGCGCGACAGCCGGATCCGCGGCGAGCGCTGCAAGCGTCCGTTCATGCCCGTCGGCTGCAACAAGCGCGGCGATCATCGCCACCGGGCCCGTCCCATCGCGCACCTGCGTCACCCACTGGTGGGCCGTCGCGATGGCCTCCCTGTCTGGAGCTGGCTCGTGGCCCCCACCCCGGGACCCAGCGTCGAGCGCTGTTAGGTCGGCGTGCTCGGCAAGCTGCTTGCCATGCCGCCGCCGAAGCGTCGCTGCGAGCGCGCCCGAATCGACGACGAGCTCGATGTGCACGGCGTCGGCGAGGATCGTCAGTGCCCGCAGCGACCGGGCAGCCGTCTGGCGGCGAGTATCGAGCCATTCGTCCGTCAGCCCAATGCGGAGTGTGGGCGTATACTCGGCTACCTCATGGACAGCCACGGGGCCACGACGAAGGGCGGCCGCCCAGCCGTCGCCCCAACTGATCCCACCGGGGGCAGCCAGTTGGGTGAGCTGGCGGCGAAGCTGCCGTTCCTGGTGGCCATGCTGGCCGGTGGCCGTGGCTGTCGGCCCGAACCGGGTCGCATACGCAGTGATGCGATCGGCGTACAGTCCGCCGTGGGCGTCGATACCGCGCTCGCGGAGGTGGCTCGTGAAGCCGGCTGGAATCCGGCCGCTTCGGGTTGCGCCGAGATCGTACTCGGCAAGCGCCGCGTGGACGATCCCGGCCGTCTCATCGAGGAGGCGCTCAAGCAAATCGGGGAGCCACTCGGAGACACGCGGGCCAATGGTGGCGCTGTAGCTGGCGGGCCGCCGCTCGGCGGGGCGCACACAGACAAGCCCGGGGTCGACCACGACTCAGTCGGCCTGCGTGTCGGCCCCGATCGCATCCGGATCGAGCTGGTCGAGCCGCTTGGCTAATCCCGAGAGCGTGCTTGCCCGGCGCTTTGGCGGCCGCTCGGCGGGCTCCTCGAAGGTCCCCCCGCAGGCGTAACAGCGATAGCGGCGCTCGGGATCCACGGCATGGGGAGCGCCCCACGTGGCCGTCCGTGCGTGAATGTCCGTGCCATCGCAGTGGGGACAACACGTGACCGGTGTTGGGTCGCTCTCACCCGGTGTGGTGGTGGTGCGGTCGGTCACTGGCGAGCCTCGTGCAGGTGATCCGGGACCGGATAGGGATCGGCCGTTTCGGCGTGGACGCGCTCGAGCTTGCCGTCGATCGCAGTGCGGATCGCTGCCGACACGTTCGGCGAGCGACCGTCCGCGACGAGATCCTCGAGCCCGGCGAGCTGTTCGACAGAAAGCCACACTGTGTGGCGGTGTTCCAGGGGCGCGTCGCTCATTGGGGGGCCTCCTCGGGAGTGGGGTCGTGCTCGTCTGGGCGCGGCGTACAGTACCGCGCGAGGAACGCGGATTCACGAGCGAGCGCTTCGCGCCCGCTCGCGGTCAGTCGGTACTCGTTCGTCCGACTGTTGTCGGTCGTTTTGGTGAGCGCGCCGCTCTCGGCTAAGTGGTCGAGGTTGTGGTAAACGCGTGCGTGGCTAAACTCGCCGTGGTCGGCTTCGAGCGCCTGCTTGACTGTCTGGCCCGCGGCGGGCCCATCAGCGAGATGGGCGAGGATATGCAGCTGGAACCGGGTCAGGGTGGTGTCGGCGGGACGACTCATGCGGGTGGGGATAGGGGGGTGCATGCTTCTGGGGGAAAGCGGGTGGCTGTGAAGAGTGTCGGGCGCGGGCTTCCGGGTTTCCGGGTTGCGATGCGACTGGCTGGGTGGGGATTGCTATACATGGGTGTCTTGCTGCCACGACGCGGCTTTCAGAGTGGTTCGTTGGCCAGGGCCGTGCTTGCCCTCAATTACCCATTCCCATTGGCAAGCACTTAATGCTTACCAATGGGTAAATGATTCGAGAGGGAGGATTGAAACGATACGACTCAGTATTGTTGTTAGTGCCCCGAGGACCGGCCCCTAAACACAGCGATGAAGAGATTCTGAGGTTGTTCAGAGAGACAGCTGACCCTGTCCTTTTTGCCTCAGAGATCGCTGAGTCGTTGGATACCACCCGGCAGACGGTTTATAGCCGGATGGAAGATCTCCACTCGGAGGGGTTGGTCCACACAAAAAAGCCGGGTCAACGATCGCGTGTGTACTGGATTTCCTATGAGGGTGAACAATTCTTAGATGAACAGGAGTCGCCCTCTGGCAGCCAATAAACGGCGCTCCTTTTTCCTGATTTCTTCTTATTCAAGATCCCCCTTTCTACCAAGTCATCTAACCGATTTGCGGCCCCTTGGCGCGTGTAGCCTACTGCTTCTGCCACCTCGTTAGCGAACATAGCCGGTTCAGGCGTACCTTCGAATACATCGAGAATTTCCTCGTCACTTACTGGTTCGTGGACCGATGTCATCCCCTTGGGAATTGCTTGTCTATTGGTAAAGCTTTATTGGCGTTTGTCTCTTAGCAAATGCTATCCCACACGGCCTGGCGGCACGGCTCACTGCAGCTGCCGTGCCCACCTGATGGCACAGGCGGGCCGGTGGGTCAACAGAGAACCCATGAGCAAGTCAGACACGACACCTGGTAAGCGTACCGCCGTTCAAACACAAACCCGGAAGCCAGCCCTCGGCCACCGACCCGCCTACTTCCGCCTCGGACGAGCGCACGCGTGTGACTACGTAGCCGATCTCCACACTGACACCGTCCACGTGATTGCTGACTCCGGCACCCGCGTGCACCGCTACACGCTCGGCACCAAGTCCCTCGACGACTTCATGGCGGCCGTCGCCCGGGCCGACGGCGGCTGGGACGAGCGGAGCTACGGACTCGGCATCCGGGGCCTCCTCGCCCGGGCGGGGGTGGATGCGTGAGCGACACGCCCGTTGAGGAAGCGTTCGTTTCGGATCGGATCGAGGATGCGCTCGACTGTGGCACAGTGGATGCACTGGCGCGTGAGCATCTCCTCGGTGCGCTCGCAGAGCTCGATGCTGAGCGGGCGCGGGCGCGTCGCGAGGGGAATCATCGGACGATTCGCGGGCCGTAATCGAGGAAGATGATCTCAACCCCCCGGGTGTAAACCCAGAATTGGGGGTCGAGGGAAACACTGACGTGAGATCGGACGGGAATAGGGCTGTATGCCCGGAATTGGGCATGGTTACAGACGCACCGTAGTGGGGTTGAAGCCGAGGTCGACAAGGTCCAACTCTCCGTCCTCGATAACGGTTACAGACGCACCGTAGTGGGGTTGAAGCACCGAGGACCCGACCGCGAGCATCGGCGGGACGACGGGTTACAGACGCACCGTAGTGGGGTTGAAGCCGAGGGTGACGGCGTCCGTCCCCACGTGGCTGAAAGTTACAGACGCACCGTAGTGGGGTTGAAGCGTGTTCGTAGCGTATCGGGCAGCTGGTCGGGGAATCGTTACAGACGCACCGTAGTGGGGTTGAAGCCTCCGGAATAACAACTTCACGAACCTGCTGAGTTACCGTTACAGACGCACCGTAGTGGGGTTGAAGCGTCGCGACGTCCGCGGCGGCGGTGGTTCGCGGATGGTTACAGACGCACCGTAGTGGGGTTGAAGCGACTCGCGCGCCGAGACGGTGCGCGTCATGCGGGGTTACAGACGCACCGTAGTGGGGTTGAAGCACGTCGGCCGTCTCCGCATCAACGAGTTCGAGGGGTTACAGACGCACCGTAGTGGGGTTGAAGCCACGAGTCAGGTACGGCGGCGCGACGCGTCGCCCGAAACGTTACAGACGCACCGTAGTGGGGTTGAAGCCGCAAGCTGGAGCCGCTCGCGGATGTGTACGACCGTTACAGACGCACCGTAGTGGGGTTGAAGCTCCTTCCGCTCGCTCGCGACGTTCGCTCGAACGTCGTTACAGACGCACCGTAGTGGGGTTGAAGCGTAATGTCGCACGCACCACGCGCAGACGGAAGTAGCGTTACAGACGCACCGTAGTGGGGTTGAAGCACGGCGTCGTCCGTCCCGTCGCCGTCTAAATCCACGGTTACAGACGCACCGTAGTGGGGTTGAAGCAATTCCTTCTCGTGGCGCTGGCGATTCGACAACTTGTTACAGACGCACCGTAGTGGGGTTGAAGCAACGAACTGAAGGGGGTCGCGTCCCGGCTGGACATCGTTACAGACGCACCGTAGTGGGGTTGAAGCGAGCGGGTGCTTGGCACCGTCGAGCACAACACCGGCGTTACAGACGCACCGTAGTGGGGTTGAAGCACCGAGTGGGAAGAGGAGCGCGATGAGGACTGCATTGTTACAGACGCACCGTAGTGGGGTTGAAGCACGTTCGACCAGCTCGCCGAGCGGTTCGGCGTGGTTACAGACGCACCGTAGTGGGGTTGAAGCGACACGGTTTGGATTGATGGCGGTGGCACGGTCCAAGTTACAGACGCACCGTAGTGGGGTTGAAGCCCAACCACGACGGCGGAACCGTTCAGCGACCGCGAGGTTACAGACGGACCCTAGTGGGGTTGAAGCATCGGCCCGTGCGGGCCGAGAAAAGGGGAATTGTGTTACAGACGCACCGTAGTGGGGTTGAAGCCCGAAGGACGACGCTCCCGAGTGGTCGGGCCGCGCCGTTACAGACGCACCGTAGTGGGGTTAAAGCGTCGTGAGCATCGAGCCGGAGCTGTCGGTCGGCATCGATACAGACGCACCGCCGTCGGAGCGGCCCGTTGGAGCAAGTGACGTAGAGCCCTGCCCGCGTTCGGGCCAGACGCACCACGGTGGCTCCATCGCAACGGCCCGCATCATTTCCACGCATTCCAAGCGGAAGCATGCAAAATTATACCAGTCCAGAGCGACAGCTCCACATACTGAACGCGTATGTATGGCTTGGGCGTCGGCGAGTCGGTCTTCGACTACGATGGGCTCTCGCTGACCAACATTCGGCGGGCCGTCGATGTCTTCGTGGATGAAGGCCGGCGCAACAAGGTCCGTTTCAAGACGGTCGTCGCAACTGAAGACCCACTTCGAGCGCTCGAGCAAGCGGATGCGTCGCTCTCGAACACCGAGATCGATGTGACCGAGCACGAAGACCACTACCGGGTTGCCGTCACAAAGCGGATCAAACGGACCGATCTGGAGGACGGCCACCGACTTGTTGAAAGCGACTTTGCGCTCTTCCAGATCGGCGAGACGGATATCTGGGCGGCAGTGACCGGCCACTCACCGGACCAGTTTGAACACGGCCCGCTTTGGGTCCTGGGAAAGAGCGAGCCGATGCTATCCACGTTTTTCGCCTCGTCTGATGATCTTGCCGAGATCCTCTATCAGCTCAAAGCGAGCTTCCCCGCAGAGACGGAGATCCAGGCGCGGAAGACGGTCGCCTACTCGCGCGACGAGGAGGGAGAGATCTCGTTTAAACAACGCCCGTTTGAGGAGATCTTCGCGGTGGCGGCCGACAAGGGAAATTACGTCGATAAGATGCGCTTCACGGTCAAGACGGGCGATACGATACGCCTCGACGCATTCCTCAGCCGGGATGGAAAGCTCAAGTTCTTGGGTGGGGACGCAACCAGGTTCTTCGAGGACTTTCTCCCGATCGTCGCTGCGGTCGGCCAACAGAAAGCCGATCTCTTCGGGCACAAGGAGCGGTCGGCAGAAACGGGCGAGCTCAACGAGCTGCAGATCGACTTCGACACTGCGCATTTCAAAGCCCCGGAGGACACCGAGAAACTCATTCGGGCGCTTGACGGGCTCCCGAATGCGAACCTTACGGTCTACCACGACAACCCGTATGCACATCTCTCGATCCTCGACACGATCGACGGCTCCTCGTGTGATGTTTTCGTCACCGATTCCGATACGGTTTCGATCGTCCCCAGTTACCGAGGCTCGTTTAACTCACTCATGCGGGTCGCCGAACAGCTGTCGCGCGAGCTTGAGGAAGGCGAGATCTCCGAAGGCACCCCCGAGGAGCAGACAATGGCCGACTTCTTTCCCACATAATGGCCGCGCGCGAGTGTCGTGAAGAGAACGAAATCGAATACAACACCTACGACCAGACGGTCGACATCGTCTCGTGTTGGGAGTCGTTCCTCAACCACTCGTACACTGGCGTCTTCGGCGACTATCACTTCGACCGCTTTCCCACGCTGTCTGGGGATAGCGCAGAGCTCACCCCGGATTTCGCGGTGACTGTCACCTCAGAGTACGGGCTGATCGGCGAGATCAAACGCACATTTCCGGACGACGACACCCCGTTCAAACGAACGCTTGAGCAGCTCGCCCGCTACGACGAGCCCGATCAGCTGCAGGCAAGTGATGACCGCATGCTGGCCCCCGACACCGTTGACCTCCTCCTCTTGATCAAAGGCACGGCGGCCCCGCAAATCGGGATCCGGATCCAACGCTTGCTCGAAAGTGGCGAGCTGTCGTTGGACCGGAACCTGGTCGTTGTTCGATATCAGTACAACACCCGCGACCAGCGCTCTCGGTATGAATTTCAACGCGTCACGGCCGTCGAGGACGAATTCAGAGATGGTGCGCTTCGCGATGAGCATGCATTGAGTACCCACATGGGGAAGGCGGCTGATTACCAGACACTCCCGGTGTACCCGAAGCACTTCCACAGCGAGAAAGTCAAAAAACCGATCTGCAACGACAAACCGCCTGAACAGTATCTCGCCACAATTCTGTGGCACAAAATCTTCCCGGCGTTCCTATCGGACGCTGATTATTCGGCTTGGCAATCCGGCTCGGCACAGAAGACGATCTCGATCCAAGTCACCCCTGGGCTCGTTACGACCGAGCTCAACAGCTACATGCGAGACGGTCGCGCGCGCAAGACTTGGGTAAAAGATGCGCTCATATTCCTCAAAGATGCGGATCTCGCAGAGCGACATGGGGATAGCTTCGAGATCAAATTTCGCGGCTTCGTTCGCAATATCGGTACGGACAATGATCAAGAAGGGACCGAGGAGCTCGATAAGTTGGAAACGCTCGGGGAGACGTTCATCCAGCGTTACTGCCACTACACGGCCTCCGACTCGGAATCCCTCGAAAGCTATGAATGATTGCCGCCGATCCAGTCACCGTCGCGATCTCCGTTAGTCCATATTCGCGAGCGTCCGAAACATCACCTTCGCAGCATGCTCGGCGGCATCACCAAGCGCCTCCATCTCCGCCTGTGAACGGTTGGTGACGATCGAATGAGCATCTGAGTTTGCCGATGTCCGGAGGGTATTGATCTCTTCGAGAAGGGTTGCATCGACCCCAGGGTGGTGTTTGAAGTCAAGAAGCTTGCTCTCAAAGGTCTCGAGGAGGGTCGAGAACATGTGGAATTTTCCCCAGTCAGTATCGTAGTATAAGTCGATCTCTGATCGCGGGTACTGCTTCCGGAGGAGATCGATGACGAGGTTTTCGAGGAGCTTCCGAGTCAAGACGATTGCCCCGTCATAGACGCCCATTCGATAGCTGTCGTTGATATTCGCGATCAGCTCATCGTAAAAGTCGTCTCTGGTGTTTGTGATATCGAGAAATGGTTCCGTCGGATGCGTGATGACGGGGATCGTCGTCGAGAGCTCTCCCCTGTCTAAACTCTCTATCGCTTGCAGGGTGGGAAACTCCTCCAGCTCTTCGGGATCCGCCCCACCGACCAGCTCATACGCTTGACTCATGATCGCGGTAGCTGTTCCGGTCTCACCAAACTCGTCTAGCTTTTTCAGGAGCCGAAGCGTACGGTTCGCTCGGTCGTCATCACTCCATTCCCAGCTCTGAAAGAACCGTTCAGTACTCTGTGCGGTCGTGCACGCCCCTTGTTCAGTGGTGATCCGTTTCCAATCGTGGTAGTCGAGATCTTGGGTGGCGATGAAATACGAAAACTGGGTATAGAGCTTGTGGAGCTCTTCGTCACTCATCAAGGCCCACCTGGATAGCGTCGCTGGACATATTACTCAATACGGGAGTATCGACTAAAAGGATATCAGCGATTGAGCCCGCCACTTGCGTTCAGGAGGGCGGCGACGACTGGATCGTTAACCAGCTACTGTGTTGTCACCGTTTCTCGCCAGGCAGGATGCTGATGAAAGAGGCTTAGCTCACCTACTCGTCGTCATCGTTGAAGCTCCGGAGCCCCTCTCCACCAAGGATCCGTGTGTACACGACATCCCCAGTCGCCTCCGCAAGGCCTTCACAAAGGCCCCGGAGCTCATCATCTACCTTCCACTTCGAGAGATAATTCTGAATCGACTCACCACGCTCGAATCGGTATCGGAGGAATTGCGCTTTATCAAGCGCATTCAGGGATGAATCGCCCTCTCCGTTGACTCGGGACTGAATATACGCCATCCGCTCGTCATCACGCCAGGTACCCAGGATGAAGTCACCACCCGACTGACGATACAAGCGTAGCTCTTTCATTCGCTCTGGGTCAGCGCTCGTGCCTCGTGAGAGTTTGTTGAGATCGTCATAGGTTGGGTCACTTGCCGCGAGCAAGTCGAGGAAGACATCGATCTCCCCGAGGCTACTGCCCTCCTGAAGGACGCCATAGATCCCTTGGACGACTTCTTTCGGAGACATCGTCTCGCCAGCGCGCGTCACCTTTCCGTGGTGCTTCGAGTATTCGTGGAAACATTCACCCATCTCGATGACACCGATATCACCTTCTGAGACACTTTGGGTTTCACGCAGCCGCTCTCGAGTGTCTCTCGCGGTCCGGTAGATCCTCCGACGGAGTGAATTCCAGGAGATCGGTGCCCGCTCACCAGCCGGTCGGGCAACGAGTACAATGTCAAAGCTCACTGCGCCACCTTCGATGAGCTGCCAAGCAGCCCGTTGAATGTCCGCCGAGATCGGATACGCGGCTGTCACCTCAAACCCGGTATCACACAGCGCGCTTAGTAGTTCGCCCCATGATTCCGACTCGCTGTGGTGGTAGGTAAATGCGAAGACACCACTGTCCTTTAGAGCGGTGTTTATTGATTCGAACGCCTGTTTGATCTCACTCTCAAAGACCTCTGCATCCTTATTCTCGGCAGGGTTTGCAACGATGCTCTCAGCCCGTGGTGTACTCGCTCCCTCAAACTGCGGATACGTGGACTCAAGCAACACCTTCTGCCAAACATAAAAGAAATTTGACAATTCAGAATAGATCACGTTGTCATAGTAGGGGGGATCAGTCAATACTGCATCATAGATATCTTCAGTATCGATTGCTCGCGCATCACCGCAAGAAACAGTCGCGTCCTCGCCAACTGGCTTCGAAAATGGGGGGGACTCCAAAGTTTCTCCGTCTTCTACATACCGCTCTGTAGGCGCTTTCGCATATTCCACACCCTTCCGAACCATCTGCCACATCTTAGTGAAGGTCCCAGTCCCGTAGCGTGTCCCCCAGACATTATTCTCGATGGGGGTTAGCGGGGCGTCAAAGGAATTCGTCTTAAAGATATTCGTCGCCTTGTTTGCCCCGTGATTGTAGACGATCATCATTGAGTTATAATTCAGCGACTCAGAGAGCGCCAAGAGGAGGTACTCTTTGATGTTTTGATCCTCTACGTCATCGATCCATCTGGAGAGTTTCGCGAGGAGCAACAATTGGCGGGGGTTGAACATATCTGTCCAATGGGAATATCCCTGCCGGAGGACATTGAACCCACCACCAATACTCCCCTCAAACTCAGCGCTATCAGTTTTGATCCCGAGTGGGATCTGTTCGCTGGGGACATAATCATGGAGCTCATCCGCAGCTCTCCACTCCTGTTTCGCGTCTGCAAAGAGCTCGTGGTCGAACGGTTCAGCCCGCTTATAGCCGCGAGATGCGGTCTTATTCCTCCCGGCTTCGTCACAATGTGAGCAGTAATACTCCGTTACGTAGAGCCGAGTTTCAAAGCCGTCCTGTTCCTCAATCGCATCAATGATCGGATACTGTTGTCCACACTCGGTGCATGTGTAATCACCACCACCAGCATTCCCATCTTCAGCGATAAACTCATACCCACATTCAGAGCAATCAGCCTCACTTCGCCAGTCATCAACGAGTACGACGGATTCACAATCCGGACAAAGCACGTTGTAGTCCCCCTTGTTATCGTAGCGACCGTTCCCGATGCGATAGTCATTAAACAGGGGGACCGTGTGGCCACAGGAGACGCAGTCGAGCTGTTTTACCCAGAATTCGTACACGACATCGGCAGTGTGGTCGTCGTTGGGACACGGCGTCTTATAATAGTCTTGAAGCTCTTCGGCTAGTTCATCCTCAAGCTTACTGAACGCCGCATCAAGCTCCTCAAGACTCGTTTGGCCGGCCTCCAGCTCTTTCTTCGTCACAAACCACGCAACGGGGTTGAGATCGTACCCATGTACCTCGGCACCGAAGCGTGAGGCCTCAACAAGTGATGTGCCACCACCCATGAATGGGTCGAGGACCTTCGTGTCCTCGACTTGGACATCCTTCGGGTAGAGCTCCCACAAGCTCTCGGGGCTGGCTAAGTCGACTTGGTCGATCAAGGCTTGGATTTCACTAAATCCACCCCCAAACTCGCTCAGGGACTCGTTTGCCCCTGGCTCGCGAACGGTGACCTTGGACGGATCATCCAAGAGGGAATACAGTGCAATTGCACGAAACACGGAGCCGTTCCGTCGGGCCCACCACTTGTGCATCGTATAGACCGGACGATAATATCGCTTTGCTCGTCCTTCTTTCTCTGAGATCTCATTAACGCGCTCGATGGGGAATCCCCGCTCAATCGGGAGCTCACGTCGCGCCTGCCGGGCGTCATCCTGAGCCGGATCCTGCGACATTTTGGATACCGGACCACAGCAAGCCATGACGCATAAACCCGCCACACTGCCTGGACAACTACCGCCCCATAGTCCAGTAGTAAGTTCGTAGCCCCTACGAACAAGTGGATCCTACACAGGATAGGCCTGCGGCTCATCCAGGAAGCACCAAGTGCGCACCCTTGCGAATGTACAGAGCTCGCCCCAAAGCCCATACATTACACCCCACCCTGATCGCACGGAAGCATTTTCCCCAAGGCATGACCACACAGCCAGTATGTCTGATGGCTATCCCTCTGACTGGGATACTCGCAGGAAGGATGTCTATCAACGAGACGACTACACCTGTCAAAACTGCGGTGCACGAGGCGGTCCACAAGGCAACGCAGAGCTCCATGCCCACCACATCGTCCCCAAGAGCAACGGGGGGACCCACAAGCGAAGCAACCTCAAGACGATGTGTAGTGAATGCCACAAAGCGATCCACGGAGACGTGATGGCACCGGCCCCAGACGATGTCCTCCCATCGAATACGGACTCGATCCGGATCACGAACGCCCAAGAATTAGTGAACCTGGTGAGCGAGACCATCAACCTGTATAAGGAACTACGCTCACACCCGGTGATCAGTGGGAATGGCGTCACCATCGAAGGTTCAGTCGACGACGACTGGATCGAGGAGATCACGCGAAAGCGAACCATTCTCTCAGAATATACGACCCTCTCGTACGACTCACCCCGGCGCCAGGATGCCGTCGACACGCTGCAGCAAGCCACCGCACAACACCTCTATCTGATGACGGACGTCGTGGCCTGCATCTCGGACTTCTACGATGTCGCCCAGGGACTGGCGTGTCCCGATTGTGGCAGCGACGCATCTGTCGATGCGGACTTCTGTGGGGACTGTGGCGCCTCACTGCCAACCGTCTGGGAATGTCCTGACTGTGGTCGAGGATTGAACACCTTCCATAATGACTTCTGTACGTACTGCGGGAGTGAATTAGATACGATGCCCTCCGAGAAAGCGGAGGACTTTGACACGACGATCAAAAACATCGAGGCAGCCATTGACCAGGCTGATGCGAAATCGGAGGAGATCTCGACTGCCTTTGACCAGTTTCGGCAGGTGTTCTAACCCTGGGCCACCAGTGGGTCCGTTACCACGATCTTCGAGAGCCGACCGACAGAAGACAGCTCCTCACGACTCAACTAAGGAGGCCCAGTTGAGGAGGGGCAGCGCGCGGAGCCGGGACGGTGCCCATCACCACCGAAGCACGCATGATGCCTCCGGGAGTGAAACAAATCAACGATGAAAGGGACGACCGGTATGGTTGGGCCTTGTTTAGACGCCGGATCAAACGACTCACTCCGATGAACTAACTGCTCTCTGAGTCAACCTGAGTAGTGTGCCTTCCCGTCTCTCTCGCTTCACAGATCGTCTCGAAACACTAGCGAAACGGGCTGTCTCTGGTGATCCTTCACCAGCAGTCAAGAAAGGTGACGGCGGCTACGCTGACTGGGTAATTGTGGTGATCCATGGTCTTCGAGAATATCTTGACCTTCCCTATCGACGACTCCTCGATATTCTTCACGAGATGCCCGGTATCGTCGAGAAAATGAACCTCACAACGAGTGAGCTACCAGACTTTACGACCGTGTGCGTCCGGAAACAACAGCTCAAGATGGCAATCTGGCGAACTCTCTTGCGGCTTTCCGCCGATCTCCACGATCCCGGTGACATACAGGCTATCGATGCAACTGGCTTCGACCGCTACTCGACCAGCCGACACTACGCAAACCGGACAGACTACACCTTCAGATCGGTCAAGACGACAGCGTTGGTAGACTGCAAAACCAGTACCGTATTAGATATTCACTGCTCGATGACACAGCCACACGACACACACGTCGGACGGCAAGTACTTTCGCGGAATCTCAACCAGCTACAGACCATCACCGCTGATAAAGGGTATGACTGGGACGAGCTGCGTGAGGATCTTCGGGAGGCCGGTGTTCGGCCAGTGATCAAACACCGGGAGTTCTCTCCACTTGATATGGCACACAACGCTCGCCATGACGATGGTGTCTATCACCAGCGGTCAGTGGTTGAGGCCGCCTTCTTTGCGCTCAAGCAGCGGTACGGTGACACACTCCGAGCCCGAACTTGGTTTGGACAGTTCCGGGAGCTCGTTCTGAAAGCAGCTGTGAGAAATGTCGAACTTGCCCTCTAATACCGGTCGGTACAAAGACATGAGACCACCACTAGATATTATACTGTTGAGTTTCATCTTGTTGGCATGGTCTCCCGCGAAAACCAGATCATCCTCGGATTCGGGTTGGTCGCAATCATCCTCCTTGTGGCGATAGCGAACTTCACAAACCTACCAACGTGGGTGAGTATCGCAGTTGTGCTGGTTGTCGGAGTTCTCATCCCGCAGATCCTCAACGAGAGTAACAAGTAGGTAGGCTATTCACACGTACGCTGAGCAGCTACCTCGCAGCATCACTAGTGGAATAAATGAGCTGCTCCCACGTCTAAACAAGGCCGTATGGTTGTGATCTGGGCCACTCTTGTGGCGTTCATGGCGCTCGTCTCTGGGCTCATGGTCGGGGTATCCTGGTCAGCGTATTTCGTTGCCGTCGGCCTCATTATCACTGCAGTCTTCTATGCAATAGTGCTCCCTATGGAGGAACCCACCAATTCGGGAAGTTAGAAGCTCGGAGAGATGCAGTGCATTCAGACGGCCTTCCTTGTGACCCGAGCGCTGACTCAAGCTCCTCCCCACCGACTTAGAATAACTGCACGAAATCGACGATGAGAATCACACATCTTTTCACTCAACCAACTATACCACAAATTACCCCGGCGTGTACCGGGGGGTCTCGCCGGGTAGGGGCTACGAGGAGCCTCGTTTCGATTTCAGTGCAGCTCCTATCTACAGACGTGTCACACATTTATACCACCAGCCGGCTTCGGTGTGTCCAATTACAATGTCGCAGGAGCCGACGGGCCGACGCGAGCTCCCGATCGAGCGGGGGTTCCCGATCGAGCGCGTCAACGAAATTGCAGAGAAGGAGAATCGGGCGAAACGGCATTATCGCCCCATTTACACGATGCACAAATGGTGGGCTCGACGGCTTGGCTGTGTCTTTCGGGCGATCGAGCTATACACGCTGGCTGATGGGGAAACGCGGATGGATGTGTACGAGCCCGGCTCTAACACCGAATTATCGTCATTCGCCAATGAAACAGGAGCGGAAGAGCTAATTAATTCAGTAGAAATCGGCGACCCAAGCTCTCTCTGGCAGTTGTACTCCAAAGACGTACAATTCCCGGATAAAAAGGTCCTCGACCCGTTTATGGGCGGCGGGACATCGATTGTGGAAGCCTCTCGCTTTGGCGCGACTAGTCATGGGAATGATCTCAACCCCGTAGCCTGGTTCGTCACGAAACAGGAGATCGAGGCCGCAAAGACCGACGTGACCGAATTGGATGAGGCGTACGAACAGGTGAAGTCAAGCGTTCACGGTGCCGTCGACGCGTTCTACAAAACACCATGCCCTCACGCAGATGCAGATTCCGACAGTACACCTCATCCGATCCAAGGGACGGACTTTGACGCTGGCGAGTTAGAAGCTGAAGACCATGGCCACTACGCGGACGTGATGTACAACTTTTGGGTGAAAGAGCTTGATTGCGTGAGTTGCGACGAGTCGGTGTCTCTGTTCAAAGACTATCGCGTCGCAAGCGGCCGCTACGATGAGTCGGATAAATACAACGTGTACTGCCCAGGCTGTGAGTCAGTCGTTTTAGTCGATGACTGGCGTGCCGATTGCACCTGTAATCGGTGTCATCATGAATGGTGTCCCGCCAACGGGAATGTCTCCGGCTCCGACTATGCATGCCCCGACTGTGGAGCGCGGTACTCGATCACTGATGCCATTAGCGAGCAAGGCGGCTTTGAGCTCAAGCAGTACGCAGTAGAGTACTATTGTACTGTCTGTGACGATCGCGGCGAACAGCGAGAGACGTACAAAGGGTACAAGAGCACGGGTACCGCCGACGAAAAGTTAGCCGACGTAGCAGCTACCGCCTGGGAAGCGGCAGACGATCTGGAGGCTTATGTCCCGGACCGGAGCATCCCAGAGGGCGCCATAACGCGGGAATCGGAGCTTAACGGTAATGATGTCTTCAATCACGGGTACACGGAGTGGCGGGATATGTTCAATTCACGCCAGTTACTGTGCCTCGGGCACCTGTTACGAGCAATCGAGTCGATTGAGGACCAAGCGATTCGTGAGCTGCTCTTGTTGGCGTTCTCGGACTCACTGATGTTCCAGAGCACGTTTACGATCTATAACCTCAGTGCAAACAAGATCGAGGGAACGTTTCGGATGAACTCCTTTGTCCCCCAGATGGAGATCGTCGAGAACAATGTGTGGGGGACACGAGCTGGCCGAGGGACGTTCTCAAACACGTATGATAAACTTCGGAGTGGAGTCGCATACGCCCACGCACCCACGGAACGCTATATCAACGAGGATGGAGAAACGGTCGAATCAGAGCCGTTCGCCCAACCGATCGGCCAACATACATCGATTAGTCAGGGCGACATGCGGAGCTTAGATATCGAAAATGAGTACGACGCGGTCATCACGGACCCACCGTACTACGATAATATCGTCTATTCAGAGGTTGCTAATTACTTCTACGTCTGGCAACAGCTCCTTCTTGAGGATACATATGACTGCTTCAGGGGGGAGATGACACCGCGCACAGAATCGATCGTCACGAACCCATTTGAAGGGAAGACAGATGAGGACTTTGAGGCAGAGCTCGAGGAGGCGTTTACCGTTATCAAGCGAGCGCTGACCGAAGACGGCGTCCTCGCGTTTACGTACCATCACAGCGACTCCGAATCGTGGGGAGAGCTGCTTGAGTCGCTCTGCGAAGCTGGCTTTGAGGTGACGGCCTCGTATCCAATAGCGGCCGACGTGAACAAGTTCATCACGGGTGAGGCGGTCGAATTTGATATCATCATCGTTGCACGGCCTTCACAGGATCGTGAGCCGGTCTCGTGGCGAAATCTACGACGTCGAATTATCAAGACGACAAAAGAGACGCATATGCGGTTAGCTGATTCACAAGAGCTCTCCGAAGGCGACATCGGCGTGATTGAGATGGGGCGGGCGTTTCACGAATACTCCAAACACCACGGGGCAGTCCGCAGTGGCGATACCATCATGACGGCAAAGGAAGTCGTACAGGAGATCTACGGTATTCTCCAAGAGGCGTCAGATGTCGGTGAGCTTGATGTGTATCTTGATCTCTTGGCGATGTCTGACCCCTCCTACAGCGATCTCAACATGCTGAGTAAGGGCACGAAAGCCGATGCGGAGTCCATGCGGCGCATGAAATTGTACCGTATCGAGGATGGTCAGCTAATTCTCGGAACCTGGAACGATCCCCAACGGATCGCATACATCAGAACTCGATTGTCTGGGGACGACCCCGAATCAGTGTCGCCACTGGGGAAGGCACAGTTCCTCCGATATCAATACGAGGAGGGGAAAGCGCTCGGTGAGTGGCTTGACCGCTGGTCCGACACTGAGTCCCTCCGCGACATTTGCGAACAACTAGCCGACGCTACTGGGGATGAGACATTCAATCGACTGGTCGGGAGCGATAAGACATTCGACGAATACCAGTAACGCTCAGGGGGGTGTCGGCCTTATGCTATTAATTTAGTATGTCTGACCATCAGTTATCATATACATGCCAAGCCTTCCCAAAGCGGATCTTCACAAACGGATGCTGGGAGCAATTGCTGGATCAGTCAGTGACTGCAGCAATCCAGGCCGTCAGCCGCTCTCGTTTGTCCTTGCCCCTACGGGCCGAGCGTACCATGTCTATATGTTTACGCTCTCACAGTCGGATCCTACTGGGGAGCACCGTGATGAGGATGAGTATCGGATTGATATCAGGCTCCCGGAGCACGATAATGGGGACCGATCACCAGTAACTCCGACCCGCTCGGAAGAGTGGACTGTTGTGATTTGTGGATATGACCCTGAGACAGAGCTTTTCGTGTTGTGGGACGATGATCTGTACTCCGATGGATATGCATGGGTTCGCCACCTGCAGGTAGATCGCCAAGCTCTCGATGACGCTCTCGATGACGGATTGGGATTTCAAGAGCGGAACGGCGGCGACGGAGGCGAGCGAGTCATTGCTGCAACGAAGGAAAAGCTCAGTGACGCGCTTCACATGCGACATCGACTGGTAAATATCCGACAGTTGCTGAATGCCTACCTGCCGAACGACTGGCGTGATATCCCCTCACACCACACATCGGACGAGGTCTACTATCTCGAACTCATAGCTGAATACATCCTCGAGCGCACAGATCCCGATAGTTCGATGGCCGACCGGCGCTCAGAGGCCGAATCGAAGATTACCGCTATCGATGGCACACTGCTTGACCGGTGTGGTGTGAGCTCTAGCGATGAGTTTGACAACTTGTTTGAACGGATTGACGATGAGTGGCACGAAATTCCATCGGCTAAGGATATTGCCCAGGCTAAAGCAACCATCGAGGAGCAACTTGACGAGGAGCCTGAGTTAGAGGAGAGTACCTCCCCGCCATCCCCGACATTACGAGGGCCCGAAAGAGAAACAGAAACCGTTCAGCGAACAGCGCGTGACAGTGCGTTCTCCGGAATAGTTCGGGACGCATACGACTACCAGTGTGCGATCTGTGGCTCGGAACGCCGGTCGCCAAGCGGGAATCCGGAGGTTGAAGCGGCCCACATCTATCCGAAGCGCCTGAATGGCCGGGATGACGTTCGAAACGGGCTTGCGTTGTGTAAACTCCACCATTGGGCATTTGATACAGGCTGGCTTTCACTTACCGACGATCACGAGGTCCTTGTGCGCGATGCCCCCAATATCAATGGCTTTGCTGACTTCGAACCGTTGGCAACAACGAAAATTCAGTTACCAGAAGACCCCGCGGAACATCCACACGAGAGGTATCTGGAAGCACACCGGAAAATCCACGACTTTGGCTGACTCATCGCTCCCGACGTCGGGTCGAAGAGCTAACTGGAATCGACACCCGGGAGTGTCGTTTGGTCGGGAGTCCTAAACCGGGAAACGTTGTCAGGATCATAATTCATGATCAGCCGCTCGGTCGCATCGTTGCTCCGAGTCGTGTTGTCATGTTGCTTATTCATGAATTGGGCTCGACCTTTCTCGATGATCCAGTAGTCCTTGAGGCGAGACGGGACCCGTTGATATGAGACTGCCCACCTGCCGTCCAGCGATTCAAGCGCATCCACAAACCGATCATGGTCAAATTCGCCATGCCGGTACAGGGCATCACCTTCGTCCATATACGGTGGATCCGCATAGAAGAACGTATCCTCGCTGTCATACTGTTCCATTACATCAGCGTAGTCCAGGTTCTCGATCTGAACATTGTGAAAGCGTTCAGCGAACTCGTGCAGCTTATCTGTCGCATTCCGAAGCTTCCTCGCTTTGTTTCGTTGTGAAGCGGACGCAAATCCGGACTTCGTCCGGTATTTAGCCGCATACTGAGAGTATCGTAGGTAAAAGAATCGCCCTGCCCGTTCAATCGGATCATCAGGCCGCTCACCGTTGTAGAATTCCTTCGACCATTCTTCGTGTTGGTCGCGAGCGTAGGGAGTCATATCCAACCATTCTACGAGCTCGTCCTTGTGGTCACGAAGCACGCCGAAAAACTGGACAAGGTCCCCATCGCGATCGTTGTATATCTCAGTGTGGCTGGGCTGCTTCGTTAGCAACACTGACGCTCCGCCTCCGAAGACTTCGACATAGCACTGATGCGCAGGGAAATGCTCGATGATCCAGGGGGCGAGATATGACTTCCCACCAGGATACGGGAAAATAGATGTCGTCATACCCGGTTATTCAGATCCCCTCGTATAACTCTTTTTGAGATATGGCTAAGACCGCGAGAGGACTCCGAGGGCCACCTGGTGGTCAGCAATCGGACACCTCTACTAGTTCTATGAGCGAGGCGCACAGAAAGCAGTGGATGGTATGTCCCCCATCCAGAGGGAGCACCGGCCGAAGTCAGCTAATGACTTGGCCTGATTAGCGGGCTATACAGACGGTAATACGCAGTGGAGCATTGAGAACGTTTGGGTCACGCTTGAACCGATAGTGGGCCAGGATAGTGTTCCAATGCCCCGCCACAACTACTTGGTACTTGATCGTCAATTGGGACCCGCAGAGAAACGCCCCCTACAACTGCGACCGACTGTTGCACGGCAGGTAATTTCTTAGAGTCGACATTACATGGCCTCGCTCGCCTCGGCGGAACAAAGCTTGATTTCGATCTTGTAACCCGCAGCGAGCGCACAAGCGCCCCTCCGTTCAATTACTGCTTTCTCTTCCTCACTGTGGAGAGTGACAGCACCCCACGAATAGGGCTCCTATCTGCAGCTGTGTCACACATTTATACCACCAGCCGGCTTCGGTGTGTCCAATTACAATGTCGCAGGAGCCGACGGGCCGACGCGAGCTGCCCATCGAACGGGGGTTCCCGATCGAGCGCGTTAACGAAATCGCGCAAAAAGAAGGCCGTGCAAAGCAACATTACCGGCCCATATACACTATGCACAAGTGGTGGGCTCGTCGGGCCGGCTCGATCTTCCGTGCAATCACACTCTACTCACTTCTGGATGATCCGGACACTGTAGATATCCACGAGCCAGGTGCGAACGGGTCTCTTGCTGAGTACGCCAATGACACTGCAGAGCTGGAACAGCTCCTCGCAGATGTCGATCTCACAAACCCAGAAAGCCTCTGGTCGCTCTACGCGAAAGATGTCCGAGTCGGTGACAAACGTGTTCTCGACCCCTTCATGGGTGGCGGGACATCGCTCGTTGAAGCGTCCCGTTTCAGCGCCGATGTGACAGGATACGATCTCAACCCCGTCGCGTGGTTTGTGACAAAGAAGGAGCTGGAGGCTGGTGCGACTGACCCCGAGACGCTGCAAGCAGCCTACGAAACTGTCGAAGCCGATGTCGCGGACGAGATCTCACAGTACTACCGAACCTCGTGTCCGAACGGCGACCACGACGCGGACATCATGTACACCTTCTGGGTGAAAGAGCTCGACTGCGTCTCATGCGGTCACACAGTCCCATTGTTCAAAGACTACCGGGTCGCGAAGGGTCGCTATGAAAACGGTGACAAATACAATGTACTTTGCCCCGACTGCGAGTCAGTCGTTCTCGTTGACGATTGGCAGAATGAGTCGACGTGTGATACGTGTGGGTTCAATTTTACTCCGAAGAACGGCACCGTAGCCCGAGGGGGAAAGTACGCCTGTAGTGACTGCGGACAGTCGTACAAGATCACGGAGGCAATCCAAGAACAGGACGGATACGAGCTTCGTCAATACGCAATCGAGTATCACTGCCCGACGTGTGACGATGGAGCCCACGACCGGAGTGAAGTCAAGGGCTACAAAGCTGCCGAGCCAGCTGATGAGGAGCTCTTCGCCGAGGCTCGAAGTGAATTCTCTGGAAACGAGGCGCTCAAAGAGTACGTACCCGATGAAGAGCTCCCGCCCGGGCATATGCTCTCGGAGCGGAATCCCGTCTTCGACCACGGGTACAGCTCGTGGACCGACATGTACAACGAGCGCCAGCTCCTGTCGCTGGCGAAGCTCCTCCGCTCAATTGACGAGATAGAGGATCCGAACGCACGCGAGTACCTCCTTCTTGCTTTCAGCGACTTCCAGCGAACTAACAGCATGATGTGCTCGTACCAGCCATCGCGCAACCACTCGAATCACATCTTCAAGACAAACTCGTTCGATCCGCCGAACCAGCCGAGCGAAGGGAATGTCTGGGGCGCCAAGTACGGCATGGGCACCTTCGAATCGGCTTGGGAGATGGTGATGTCCGGCGTCGAGTACGCAAATGCGCCCACGGATCGCCACATGGTAGATGATTCAATGGAGGAGACGCCACCCTTCAGCCAACCTATTGGCCAAAACGCGACCGTCCACCAGGGCGACATGCGACTGATCGGTGACGAGGACCGCTATGACGCCGTTATCACGGACCCTCCGTACTACGACAATATCATCTACTCCGAGCTGGCCGACTACTTCTACGTCTGGCTGAAGCTCCTCCTCGAAGACGAGTACGAGGGGTTCGACGAGCAGAGTACCCCTCGAGCAGAGTCTATCGTCGCGAATCCGTATCTCGGCAAAGGGTCCGAAGAATTCGAATCCGAGCTCCACGAGGCCTTCACGGCGATCCGAACGGCCATCAAGGAGGACGGTGTCCTCACATTCACGTACCACCACAGTGACTCCGAATCGTGGGGAGAGCTCCTCACGTCACTCTGTGACGCCGACTTCGAAGTCACCGCCACCTATCCGATCAGCTCGGATATTCACAAATTCATCGGCGGCGAAGCGGTCGAATTCGATATCATCATCGTCGCACGGCCGGCCGGCGATCGCGAGCCTGTCTCGTGGCGAAACCTCCGCCGGCGCATCATCCAAACGACCAAGCAAACCCACGCCCGTCTCACCGAAAATCGAGATCTCAATCGAGGAGACATTGGCGTGATCGAGATGGGGCGCGCGTTCAGCGAGTACTCGAAACACCACGGAAACGTCCGTCGTGGTGACGGGATCATGGACGCGAAGGATGTCGTTGATGAGATCTATGGCATCCTCCAGGAGGCCAGCGATGTCGGCGAGCTGGACGTGTACATCGATCTCCTCTCGACAGCCAGCCCTTCGTACAGCGATCTGAACATGCTGTCCCAGGGGACGAGCGCCGACCCCGACCGTATGCGGGACATGCACCTCTATGAGATCGAGGATGGTGACTTCACGCTCCTCAACTGGACCGATGATGACAGAATTGCGTACATCGAGGCTCGCGTCAACGGCGATGATGCAGAGCATCTCACGGCATTGGACAAAGCGCACTACCTCCGCTACAAGTTCGAACGCGGTCAATCGACGGAGAACTATCTCAATAAGTGGGGGATCAGTGACGGTCTCCGTGATATGTGTGAGTCACTCGCTGATGCGACAGGTGATGAGACCTATCGTCGCCTCCTCGGCGGCGACTCCTCACTGACCGAGTACGGAGCCTAACGGGATGCCGATGGGGGCCTGACGGCCAGGAGCCTCCGTTTCAACGAGGGTGAGGTGTTGCTTCGTGGGTCGGAAACGGGTCCGACTGATGGGCAATACAGGAGGCACACTTTGGGCCGACTCCGTTCCGGATGGGCGGGTACTACGCGATGCCATGGATTGTGGGACAGCCCTGGTTTTTGAGTCACGATGGTTGCTCAATTCTCAACCCCCCGGGGGTAAACCCAGAATTGGGGGTCGAGAGAAAGTTGATGTGGGAGGCGTCGGTATGAAGGCCTGTGTCCCCTGAATTGGACATGGTTACAGACGCACCGTAGTGGGGTTGAAGAATCGCGACCTTCGGTCAGGACACCGACCGCGAGGTCGTTACAGACGCACCGTAGTGGGGTTGAAGAGGCTCGCTGCCGCGCGCCGTGTTCGCGCTCATCTCGTTACAGACGCACCGTAGTGGGGTTGAAGACCTGTTCGCGGAAGGGGATGGGAGGGTCGCACCGGGTTACAGACGCACCGTAGTGGGGTTGAAGAGACCCGACGCCGGTCGAGAACGACCTGACCGTCGCCGGTTACAGACGCACCGTAGTGGGGTTGAAGAAATCACTCGCCGCCGCGCAACCCGTTCGACCTGTGTTACAGACGCACCGTAGTGGGGTTGAAGAAGCGCTCCGACTATGGTAATCGCCGAGGCGAGCGCGTTACAGACGCACCGTAGTGGGGTTGAAGAACAGACACCGAATGGGACACACCGATCGAAACCTGGTTACAGACGCACCGTAGTGGGGTTGAAGAGCGAACAGCCTCTCGGTTGGGGTCATGGCGGGCGTGTTACAGACGCACCGTAGTGGGGTTGAAGAGGCATCTACGCGAACGGCAACGACCAGCTCGCCATCCGTTACAGACGCACCGTAGTGGGGTTGAAGAGCACCATGGAAAGGAGCGAGTCGGGGCTTCGACTTTGTTACAGACGCACCGTAGTGGGGTTGAAGACGTCTACCTCTGAAACCGTCACCATCGACGGCGCGGTTACAGACGCACCGTAGTGGGGTTGAAGCGTCGAGGGGCCGAAGCTTCGGATAGAGGGGCCGAACGTTACAGACGCACCGTAGTGGGGTTGAAGCTTCGAGGTCCAGACGCACGCCGAGCTTCGGGAAGCGAGTTACAGACGCACCGTAGTGGGGTTGAAGCGTGATTAACAACAACAGTGCCGAATCCGTTTGCAGTGTTACAGACGCACCGTAGTGGGGTTGAAGCATGGACGTGGCGCTGATGAAGAAGAGAGCGCGCTGTTACAGACGCACCGTAGTGGGGTTGAAGCACGTTCATAATAGCAGGGTTCAGGCCGGGCCGGGCGACGTTACAGACGCACCGTAGTGGGGTTGAAGCTCCCGCTCGCGGTGGCGGTCATCCTGCACCACGAGGAGGTTACAGACGCACCGTAGTGGGGTTGAAGCGCATCGTCGGCCTCCACGAAGCGGCCGAGTCCGACGTTACAGACGCACCGTAGTGGGGTTGAAGCGATAATCCGAACACGTCAAATCCGCCGACGCGGCCCAGTTACAGACGCACCGTAGTGGGGTTGAAGCTCGTAGGTGTGACTTTCGCGCGGGTGGCCGGCACGTTACAGACGCACCGTAGTGGGGTTGAAGCGTCGTACTGAACCCGGAGGTGGCCGGGCTGTGAGCGCGTTACAGACGCACCGTGGTGGGGTTGAAGCCACCCCGGAGCGATGCTCTGGAAGCGCGCGAGCGGCGTTACAGACGCGCCGAGATCGGTTGAAGTTCGAAGCCGGTTGCCGCACCGGTTTCTGTGTCTGAGTGGTATAGATGCACCTGTACAGGTGTGACAAGCACCATCGTGTTCGTAGCCACTACGAACGAATGCCCCTAACACCCACAATCCAGCCCGCGCAGCTCCCCCTCAACGATCCTCGCCCCACCCGCACCAAGGGTCTCTCCACACCGCCCACACGACGGTGCCTCGAAGAACGCTGCCTCGTGTCCGTAGATCTGCGAAACTACACACGTTTCCGCCCCATCGGTCACCGTCAGCTCGAGATCGCCCTTCTGGTACGGGATCACGAGCGACGCGACGATCGTATACTCGGCGTTGATTCGGTGCCGGTTCCGGATTTTCTGTTGATACGCCGGGAATCCATCTCGTCGAGCCTCCTCGAGTTCAGTTAGCTCTGCAACCACATCGGAACGCTCCTCCTGGCGAGTTTCCTGATCGTCCAACAGCTCTAACCGCTCGGCTCGCTCTGTTGCCGCCTCTAGTGCCGATCGAATTGAGGCAAGCTCTTCGTCAAGCCGTTCGCGTTCCTTGCGAAGCGTCTCGAGTCGCTCTGCTTGCACCTCCAGATACTCCTCGAATTCAACACCTGCAGCGTTCCCGGCTTGCTCTTGGATCTCGTCAACCGTTGCTTCAGTCACTGCATGCGCCCGCTCGTGAGCGGCTGCAAACACCTCCGCATCAACAGTTGTCGGCTCCGATTCGGTTACGCCCGGATGTGCGGGCGACTGTGTGACCACATCCCCCACCTCGGCCAGCAACGGCAACGGCTCCCCTGTGTCAGCATCCACTCCAACACTCACCAGGAAGTCCCGCTCGAATTCACTGACCGTCTCGATCGACACTTCGACCAGACACCAGACGCCCTGTTTCGTGAAGTACGGTGAAAACTTCCGATCCACTACCGACAGCGAGGAGGCGTCGATCCACTCAGGCACTGGCTCATCGAGCACTGATTCAGAGAGCGGTATCGCACACGGCGGCCCAGCGCCAACCGAGTCTAACAGCGCCCCTGCAAGGGTCGATTCGGGTGTGCAGTCGTATTGGTTCGGCCCTGTAGGTTCCTCCTCTCCTGGCGTTAGCCACAGCTCGATCTCGCCCGTAGCGGCAGCAAGCCGCTCTGCGAGTGGCGCCGGCAGCGACTCACCAGCCCCGCGAACCGTCCATGTAGGCTCCCCTCGACAAGCTCGACATCGGCGCCCACACACACCGCACGCAATACCTGCTTCACATGCGTGGGCGAGCGCTCAAGCGCGCGGTCTCCATCGACAGTCGCTTGTCGTGGACTCACTCGTGATCACCCAACCGTGTTTGAGCCCCTGCTACCCCACCCGCCGGCATATCACGATCCGCACCCAGATCGAACCCCGCAAACACGCCATCGTTGAATTCGGCCATTTTCGAGGCAAGCTCCTGTTGTTCGCTCAGATCGACGGCCATTGCGTCGAAGTCGTTCTCTAATTCGATCTGCGACCCAGCATCGAGGAGCCGCTCGAAGATTGCGTCCTCGAAGCTCTGGCCGGATTGCTCAAGCCCCGAAAGGATCGTACTGAGCTCGCCCACCGTCTGTTGGAACAGATCGATCTTGCTGTACAGTCGCTCAAGTACGTACTCTTCGATCGTCCCTTCAAGCGCCATATTGAACACGTAGACGTCGCGATCCTGGCCGATCCGATGAATTCGCCCAATTCGCTGTTCGACCTTCATCGGGTTCCACGGCAGATCGTAGTTCACCATAATATTGCAAAACTGGAGGTTTCGGCCCTCGTTCATGGCGTCCGTCGAGACGAGAATGCCACCCTCGCGCTCGAAATCCGCGACGATCGTCTCCTTTTCCGCGCTTGAATGGCCACCGTGGAACGCGTGTGTGGTGTAGCCAGCGTCTGCGAGCCCCGCAAGCAGTGTGGCCTGCGTGGCCCGGAATTGGGTAAAGACGATCACACGCCCCTTGTCGACCGTCTCACGGGCCTGGTCGATGATATCGGTGAGGCGCTGTTGTTTCGTGTTTGTCTCGATCGCATCGATCGCATCCAGAATCGACCGGAGATCGTCACGTGAGTCGAGATGCTCCTGGTCATGGAGCTGCTTTTGAATAGTTCCACGAAGCGCCGCCGGACTGCTAACCACCTCCTTCTGGAGGAGCATCAACACGAGCTTCTGCCCCTGATCCTGGCTATACGCACCCGTCACGTACTCCGTTACAAGCTCGTATAGTTCGCGCTCGGCCGGGGTCGGCGGAAACGTACGCGTGTCGATATGGCGATCGGTGAAGTCGATATCTGTCTCCGCGCGACGGTTTCGGATCATCACCTGCCCGAGCCGTCGCTGAAGCTCCTCAGTGTTGACCAGCGTGTCATTCGTGTCGACGAAGTAGTTGTGGAAGACGTCTCGTGTGCCGAACAGCCCCGGGCGCAGCAACGAGATGATATTGTACAGATCCGTCAGCTCGTTTTGGATCGGTGTCGCCGTGAGGAAAAACGCATACCGATAGCGCAGCTGGTCGATCAGTGAGTACCGCTCCGTCTCCTCGTTTTTCACGTAGTGGGCCTCATCCAACACAAGGACGTCCCAGTCGCGCGCAAGCACGGTCTCTCGGTGGCGATCGCTTTTCGCCGTGTCGATCGACGCGATCACGTGATCATGGGTGGCGAAGTCCACAAACTCATCGTCGTAATTGCAGACATACTCGAGTCCAAATTTCTCCGACAGCTCACCTTGCCATTGCTTGGCCAGCTGTGCGGGGGTCAGGATCAACACCGATCCGGAGGTGTCCCGGTGGTGCATCTCTTTGAGGATCATCCCGACTTCGATCGTCTTCCCCAGGCCAACCTCATCGGCTAGCAAGGCAGTGCCGTTCATCTCAAACAGCGCTCGATATGCCGCATTCACCTGGTGTTCGAGGAGCTTGACATCTGTCCGATCGAGCTGGTCGAGCGCTTGGAGCGCCGTGTCCGACTCACCGGCCGCGACCCTCCGGGCAAACGCGGCGAGGACACCGTCCGATGACGCTCCCTCTTCGGATTCGGTGAGCGACTCCGCGATATGGTCGGTCCGCTCGACCGTCACGAATCGTGAGTCATCGCCCGCGCCCGACTCTGGCATACCAAGCGTGAGTTAGCCAACCGACATAACGATTCGTCTCGGGCCGGGCGTCAAAGCCCGGTACAGTTTAACGGGATAGCGTCCACATGCGGATATCACCTATGTCGCCCCCCGATGATTCTGCGTCTGGCCGGCGACCGCTCGAACGCGGCTTTCCCATCGAGCGTATCTCTGCGATAGCTGAGCGGGAGCGACGCGCAAAGCGCCACTACCGGCCGATCTACACGATGCACAAATGGTGGGCCCGCCGCCTCGGCAGTGTCGGACGGGCGATCTCCCTGTACGGACTCATCACCGATGCGGACGCGACCACAATCCACGGCGAGGGGAGGCAGATAACGCTTGACGGCCCCGATGAGTCGGCGCTGGCCGGCGCGATCGATGCCGTCTCTGCGACTGATCCCGACGCCCTGTGGCCCTGGTACACCAGCGACATCACGATCGACGATGTCCGCGTCTACGACCCATTCATGGGCGGTGGCACGTTCCTCACCGAAGCCGCACGCTTTGGCGCGGATGTGATCGGCACCGATCTCAATCCCGTCGCGTGGTTTGTCACGAAGACGCAATTGGGCGCAAGCAGCGTCGAGCTCGACGCGTTCGATGCGGCCTTCGAGTCGGTCACAGCCGAGGTGGCCGAGGAGCTGACCAACCATTATCAGACACCCTGCCCCCACGCCAGTGACGACCACACGGCTGATGTCATGCATGCGCTGTGGGTGAAAGAGTTAGACTGTGTCTCGTGTGGTGACACAGTCCCCCTTTTCGGATCGCCGCGTCGCGAACGGTCGGTACGACCACAAGGGCGAGTATCTGGTCCACTGCCCGGACTGTGAGGCGCTTGTCTACACTGATGACTGGGAGGCCGAAACCACCTGCACGGACTGTGAGACGACGTTCGACCCGTCGGCGGGGACCGTTGGAGGCGGCGAGTACGCCTGCCGTCACTGCGGCCAACGGTACCCCGTGACCGATGCGGTCGCCGAGCAGGGCGGCTACAGCCAGCGTCTCTACGCGATCGAGTACTACTGTCCGACGTGTGATGGCGATCGCGACTCCCCCGCGAAAGGGTACAAGGCCGCCTCAGACGCCGATCGCGAGCGCTACGAGACAGCCGCCGACGAGTGGGCCGCCAGCGATGAGCTTCGTGAGTATGTACCAGATGACCCGATTCCCGAAGGAGCGATCACGGCCGCATCATCGATCTCCGGCAACGATCTGTTCCAACACGGGTACACAGCGTGGACGGACTGCTACAACGACCGGCAGCTCCTCGCGCTTGCCACGCTGCTTCGCGCGATCGACGACGTCGAGGAGCCGCTCATCCAGGAGTATCTCTTGCTCGCCTTTTCTGATATGCTCCGATTCAACACGATGCTCGTCGGCTACCAGGCCTCTAAGAACCACATCAACGATCTGTTCCAGACGAACACGTTCGACCCCGTCACTCGTCCAGCCGAGGCCAATCCGTGGGGGACTGATTACGGGATGGGCACGTTCCGAAAATCGGTCCAGATGGTTCGCGATGGCATCGAGTACGCGCATGCCCCCACGGATCGGTACCTGACACCAGAGGGCGATACTGCAACCGCGAGGTTCACCACGCCCATCAAGACCGATAGTGAGCTCCACCAAGCCGATATGCGAGATGTCGAGCTCTCGGAACCGGTGGATCTGATCATCACGGACCCGCCTTACTACGACCAGCTCCTGTATGCGGATCTCGCCGACTACTTCTACGTCTGGCAACGGCAGCTCCTGGGCGATCGCTACGAGGCGTTTGCGCCGGCGCTGACCCCACGCACGGGTAGCATCGTCGAGAATCCGTTCACAGAGCAATGCGCATCCGACTTTGAAGCCGATCTCGCCGAGGCCTTCGCGACGATGGAGCGCCAGCTCGCCGATGATGGCCTCCTCGCCTTCACGTATCGCTACACCGACGCGGCAGCGTGGGGTACACTGGTTGACACCGTCTGTGATGCGGGGTTCACGATCGAGCAGCTGTACCCCCTGTCGGTGAACGTGCCGAGCTTCACGGACGCGAGTGATGCTGAATTCGATGTGCTTGTCGTTGCTGTCCCGAGAGTCGAGCAACCGACCCCGACCAGCTGGCGAGCCCTTCGTCGCGAGATGCATCGAGACGTCGGCGAGCTTCGAGAAACGCTCGAGCGCGAACGCTCACTCTCCCAGGGTGAGCGGGGCGTCCTAGAACTTGGTGCGTGTCTGCGCCGCTACAGCGAGCATGCAGGCCGGATCGAACAGGACGGCGAGCCTATGGATGCCAGGGCAGTTGTCGAGGCCATGTTTACGCTGATCGAAGACGCCGGTGAGCTCACCGCAACGGACATCTTCCTCGATCTACTCGACGACATGCCCGACGACATCGCCGCCGTTCATGACAGCATCCGGGGGACAAACGTCGACATGGACACGCTCCAACAGCGTCGCCTCATCATCGAGTCACCTGAGGGCCCCCAGCTCGGTACGTGGGATGCGCCCGCCCGCATCCGCTATGTCGACCACTGTGTCGCGAACGAGACGAACGTGACCCCGCTCGTGAAGCTGCAGTTCCTACGGCGGCGCTTCGAGCGTGGCGAGTCACTCCAGCCCCAGCTCGATGCGTGGCGCGACGATGAGGGCCTCCAAGCGCTCGCCAGTCGCCTGGCAGATGCCACTGGCGACGAAACATACCGGCGGTTGCTTGCAGAGCGAGACACCACTGATCTGTGAGCTAATCGCCAGAGGGATCGTTTCATGCACCAGCTGACCGCCATGTTTATCCGAGCACCCGCCCGGGTTCACACAATTACATGGCAAACGCGGATTCGCTGACGCAAACCCTCGCTGACACTGTCACACTCAGCGAGGAGCTCCGGGAGGAGGGCCGCATTGATGGCCAGGTCAAACTCTATAATATCGACGACGAGGACGAATTTGAGGCGGATGCGGATACCTTCTTCAAGCGGACGGTCACGACCCAGGGTCTACAGGAGACGCTCTCGATCCTTCGTGATTCACTCAACGGCGATGACCCGCGAAAGGCGCACGTACTCTACGGGCCGTACGGTTCGGGGAAGTCCCACCAGATGGTGGCGCTGTATCACTGCTTTGCCGCACCACGCGTCGCCGGCGAGTGGGCCGCCGATAAAGGAAACGTCGACGGGCTCCAGGCGGCGCTCCCCGAGGATGCGACGGCGATCACCGTCGCGATGCAGTACGAGAACAACGACTATGACTACCTGTGGGAGCCATTCTTCGAAGGCCTCGATGCCGACCCCGGTGACTTCGATACCGGCGGCTACCCGGACATCAAGACCATCCAGGAGGCCGTTGGCGATCGGACGGTCGCGTTCATCATCGACGAGCTCGAAGACTGGTTTGACACCCTGGACAAAGACCTAGAGTCCGCAAACCGGGGGTTCCTCCAGGCCCTCATGGAGGCGACAGCGATCGAGTCGCTCGATCTGTTCACCATTGCCTCGGTGCTTCGCCGCGGCTCCAAAGTCCATGATATCCTCAATCGGGAGGATGCAGTCCAGGTGAACATGGACAGTAAGGTGAGCAAGGAAGATGTCCTCCTCCACCGCTTGATCGACGGGGTCGAGGAAGGGCCCGCGAGCGACATCATCGACGGCTATCTCGAGGCGTACCACCGCTCGGATTACGTCGACGATGAGGCCGTCACGCGCGACGAGATGCTGGAGCTGTACCCGTTCCATCCGGCGCTCATCGAGACGCTCGAGTCGCGGTACTATGCCGGCGATGAGAACCAAAACACTCGCGGGATGATCTATCTGTTCTCGACGCTGCTCTTGGAGCTGCAGGACCAGACGGATCTCATCACTCACGGCGATATCGACGCCGAGCAGTTCGAAGACGAGCTCATCAAAATCGACTTCGCCCGCCCGACCGCCTGTGTCAACGATATCAAGCGGCTGGATGCGAGTATCGACTTCGGCCGGCGGATCCTGAACACGATCCTCCTCTACTCGCTCAACGACAGCCAGGGTGAGGGCGCGGACGTGTCCGAGATCGTCATGGGGACCTACCAGACGAACAACCGGATCTCGGATATCTACATCCAGCTTGAGCAGATCCACGGTGTCGCCTGGCACCTCCACAAGCTGAACGGCAAGTATGCGATTCGTGATAAGCGGAACCCGAACGCGCTGATTCGCAATGCAGCCAGCGATGTCTCCGAACGGGCCGCCAAAGGCGAAATCGCGGATATGGTCAGCGAGCTCTTCGGGCCGCATTCCTACACCGTCGGCTTCCGCCCGGATGAGCTCTCGAAGATTCCCGACACCAACCAGGTGAAGGTGATTATCCACAGTGAGGAGTGGACGCCGGAACGCGTCCGTGCGGTTATCACAAACGACGGCCGTGGGCGTTCCTGGCGTAACACGTTCATCTTCGTCCAACCGAACGAAGGCGATGCGATCGAATCGGGCACCCGCTACATCGACAAGGCGCGCTACGTTGAGGGTGCTCGCCAGGTGCTCGCCGACCAGGGCCTCGATGATGGGATCCGAGCCCGGATCAAGAACATGAAAGAGCAAGAAGAGCAGGAGCTCCGCAAGGAGCTTCGGCTCGCGTACGGAGACGTCATCGATGGCGATGACTTGCTGAATGAATTCGAGATGGCGACGCCGATGCAGCTGGACGTGTTTGTTCTTGACGAGGATAAGGACGAGTACAGCGCCAAGACGCTCATCGACGAGGCCGCGGCCGACCCGTTCGATCTCGAGTCACACATCTGGCCGATCGCAGAAGATCTGCTTGAACGCAAGGGCGAGACGACAATCCAGGCTATCTACGAGGAGTTCCTCACCAAGCCAGCGCTCCCGATCCCCGGCGGCACTGGCGATGTCCTCGATGCCGCGAAGAACGGCGGCCTCGTTGACAAGCCCATTTTGCTCCACACGCCGACAGACGGCTTTAGCACCGATCTCGATCAGCTGACGCCCCAGACGAAGCTCGTGCTTGAGGCCGACATCGATGTCTGGGAGATCGACGATGTGATCGATGACATCCGCGGGCAGTTTTCCGCCGGGACAACGGAGCTCGCGATCGGCGACTACTACAACACACTCACCTCGAAGACCCAAGTCCGGATCGAGGGCGACGAAAAGGATCTGTTGTTCATGGCGATCGGCCGGCTGACGAACGACGACGGCTACGTGATCGCCAGGGGGGCAGAGCTCCTCGATGAACCCCAGCTGGACGGTACCGTTCGGGATGTCTCGCGTGCCACACAGATCGGCCCGTCGGCAGTGGCCGAGCGGCTGCGTGAGGCGATCGACGACACTGGGGAAGCGTCAGTAGAGGCCGTTCTTCGAGCGATCCGTGGCGACACGAGCGTGTATCTCCCCGCCGAGGACACAGAGCAAGCAGTCACGGAGGCCGTGATGACGCTCCTCAGCGAGCAGCATCTCCTCCGCACGGAGAACGGCTATGTCGACTCCCTCGGCGATCGGGATGTGTTCGAGATGACGATCGTGCCGAGTGTTTCCGGCGCGATCGCAGCCGAGATCGACGATTACATCGGCTCGCTTGACTCGGACACCAATTTCACCATCGACGACTTGCACACCCGTTTTGGCAGCTCCGCTCCCGAGGCTGCGATCAAGACGTATCTGCTACAGCATCTCGGGACCGACAGCGACCCGGCGTATGTCATCGCGAACAACGGGTCGACGGATCCCGGCCAGTGGATGCCCGGTTATCCGTTTAGCACGCCCAAGTCCGACGAGGAGCTCATCTGGGAATTCCACTACAACGGGGGCTCGGCGGCCGATCTCCGCGACAAGTGGAACCGAGAACAGGACGAGGGATCGGTCAACCACGCGACGATCGAATTCACCCTCCCCGAGGATGGGGGCCTGCCGGCCGAGCTCCAGGACACGGCCACGGTGGAACATACGACGATCGAGCTCGCACTTGAGGCGAACCAACCCGCGGCCGAGCTGACAGCGTTTTTCGAAGGGCTCAGTGACGACGCCCACAGTATCATCGTCGACGCTGAATTCACGAAAGAGTAGTCGCCCACCGTCCCCACATCGCCACTCGCCACCGGTACCTTCATTCGAGCCCCCACAGATATTCTAATCAATCATCATGCCGAAACGCGGCCAGATCCCGGGCGTCTACAATATCGTCGAACGGGAGCAGTATGAGACGTTTCCGACGCAGTTTCCTGTGGATGCGTTTGTCGAGCTCCTCGAGGACGATGATCTCCCCACGCAGGTGACGGTCGTCAATCTTGAATCCGCTTTTACGCGACCGGACTTCATCACGGAGCTTCGGCGCACGATGGATCGCAAGGGCGATGATCTCGAACACGCTGACTCACCGATCATCCAGTTTGCCGTCGAGGCAGACATCCACCGCAGCGATCGCGGCAACGAGTACGATCTCTGGGTCGATGGCACCCCCTATCCCCTTCGCGATGTGTTCGGACGACAGGTGGAAGCCCAAGCAGATGACCACAGCTGGCTCACGAGTCCGTTTTAGCCGCTAGCCGAGTCAACCGATAGTCATCCTGAAGAGTCGTAATCCTCAGATATACCGGATCATCACTGATGGATCGTCACGGTAGCGTCGTTCAACGACCAGGTTGATTCCAAGGAGAATCCAGACGGCAGGGAGGGCAACAGTCCTGATCACTTGAGCAAGATGGATGCTGATGGGGAAAGAACGGGGGAAATTGACTCATAGACTGCTACTGTTCGAGGGCGCGCTAATCGTAGTGGACAAATCGTACCTTCCGGGTCGTCGCTGGTCACCTCTTCGCCGGATGCGGCTGTGGCGTCGTCAACACCAGCTGTCGTCCGTCATCTGTATGGGATCACGAGAGGAGGAAGCGTAGCCCCATATTCGTCAACTTGCCAAGATTGATTAGCTAAACTAGGTGTTTTTGAGGCAACAAAATCGTGTAACGGCAGATATACTTATGATGTCATCTCGCTTCGGGCGGCCATGGGTGATCGGAAAAAGCGGTATCCAAGCTTCGGGATTGGGGAGTCGATGCCGGGGACTGTCGGCGACTCGCAGGGCACGCATCATGATCGGCAAGATGGCGCGAGCTTCAACCCGGAAGACGACATTGAAATCCCGTTGTCGAAGGGTGAACGCCGAGCCCAACACGAACGAAGGGTAGAACGTAATCGGAGACAAAGGCAGGGGAAGGCTGACTCCCCAAATCAAAGCAAGCAGCCACCGGGCAAATCGAAACAATCGGGGAAGCAACAAGGCCGGAACAGGCGGGACAATCGGCACATGGGTGAGGCAGATGGCAAGCGAATGCGCTCCGCACGAGAGTATGGCGACAGTTGGCCAGCGGACCGGCAGCGTCGGTTCCTGCGGGAGCATGGTGTCACCGCAGCGGAAATGGGATGGACACTCACTGAATGACGGCACGGAGCGCATTCTCACACCTCGGAGGAAGCCAAGGTGGCTGCCAGTACCGATTTGGGACAATTTCGATATAAACGATGGGACAAAACATATTCACCAACTGGTCACGGAAAGGCAGCAATCTACTATCTATCCAGTATAACGAAGGACAAAAGCAGTCCGAGCGTATCGACGTCAGGCGGGCTTGCGAGGCCGCAGTCAGCTTCTATCAAATCAAGTGGAAACATTCGATGTATGTTGTACCACTCTTTCACGCGAAACGGCCAAAGCTCACGTCGGATTTTGTCGTATATAAGCCAAGTACCAATCAGGTAGGCTTTCAAGACAACAAATTTGGCTCTCTCCGACGTGTGCAGGCGCACAAGCTCACTAACGCATCGTTCGCCCCCCGATTGAAGTGGTGGTTACCAGAGCATGCAGAAGAGCTTGGGATGGTTCCTCCAGAAGACCTTCCCCCCACACAGATTCCTGCCAAAGATCCACTAAGCAACGCTGACGCTGCGAAGCTGTTCACCGAGATGGAGACGCTTGTCCGACAGGACAGAGCTGCAGCCGAGCAAACAAATCGGGAAATATTCAGTGAGCTCGGCCTGGAGGCCGCAATTGACGCAGATGCCGTCATTGGCCCGCTCATTCCGATGGGCACTGAACCATACAAACAACAGCGTGCCTACAAGTTTACCTATACTGGAGCCGGTGAAGGCTCTGAGGACGATCCCTGGGAAGACAAGAGATCGAAGATTCATGACGAGGGGATGGGGATCTACTCGGGGAGTTACTACTTAGCAGCAAGTCCGCAGAGTCACCATCAGTGCCCCGTGGATATGGAGGCAGTCTACGCGCGGGATTCAGAGGTGTGGCTTGTCTCCCGAACGGACTCGATCCCAGCCGATTCTGCCGTCGATACCGCGCTCACGAATACTAACAACGACGTATGGCTTCACGAGCTCCTCAATCCGCTCCCGTTTGACCGGCAACTAAAGGCGTTGAGTAGGGTTAAACGCAAGAAGCGAAAGCGATCGCTCCTGTGCGGGCACCGTCCGGTTGACTACGAGCGAGCAGTATCACATAGCAACGAGTCACCCTTCGAATTGAACGAGTCACAGGCAGATGCAGTCCTCTGGGCTCGGGCTGCCCGGGATTGCATGCTCATTCATGGACCACCGGGGACGGGCAAGACTCGCACGCTCACAGCCGTCATTGTGGAGGCAATCGCTGAAGGAAACCGCGTTCTCGTTACAGCGCATACGAACCAAGCGGTTGACAACCTGCTCGTTGGAGATAGTAGCATCGACGAGCCCGCACCCGGGACTCTCCATGCTCTGGCCCGCGAGCCGGATTCACCACTCACAATCGCCCGAGTAGGAGAGAATTCGCGGAACGAGGTGGTTATTCGGGACTACCAGGGGCAGTCAGTGAAGAAATCAAATATTGTCGCCGCGACCACCAGTGGAGCCGCAGAATTCGACACCGACATGTTCGACATCGGGATCATTGATGAGGCGACCCAAGCGAGTCGAGCATCCGCAGCCATCGTGTTCAACGCAGCAACAAAGTTAGTGCTCGCTGGGGATCACAAACAGCTCCCACCGTTTTCAGGGAGCGACAACCCACTTACCGACCCGGTTCGCCCTTCACTATTTGAAGCCCTCGTTGACCGGTATGGGTCTACAATCACGAAGATGCTCACGACCCAATACCGGATGCATGAGTACATCGCAGCATTCCCGAACGAGGCGTTCTACGATGGTCGACTAACAACCGCCGACAGGAATCGAACGTGGACAGTCGGAACGTTAGCTCCACTCATCGGCTTGAACATTAAGGGAGAAGAACAGTCGACCGCCTCTGGTCACTCATACCTGAACACCGCGGAAGCAAAGGCTGCAGTCGATCAAGTACGCCTTCTTGCCATTGAAGGCGCAGCAATGAACGAGATCGGGGTCATTGCAGCTTACAGCGGCCAAGTGACTGAGATCCGTCGGCAACTACAGCGGTCCGGCATTCCTGATGTCTACGATGTCACAGTCGAAACCGTGGATGCATTCCAAGGAGTCAACGTGACGCAATCATTCTCTCACTCACCAGAAGTAACTCCGCAAACAACAGTGGCTTCCTGACCGTTCCTGATGTCGGCCCCCGGCGGTTGAACGTAGCGCTCACTCGCGCGCGCAAGCGATTAGTCGTGATCGGTGACTTCGAAACCCTGGGGACTCTGGCCGAAAACCGTACTGCAGACGAAAGTTGTGCCGCGCTGTACGCCGATTTGGCTGACCACATTCGAGCTCAAGGTCGAATGAAGGATATAGACGCCCGCAGCGACAGTGCGAAAGGAATCGGCGTGTAGCCGGCTCGGTATTTGCCGAGGAGACCCGATATTTGGGACCCAGTCATGTCCTTAATCGCCTACTCCGGCCGCTCCGGCCCGAAGAACACCTCGAGCTTCCGCTCTTCGTGGTCGACTTGCACGCCGACAGTGTCACCAACCTCGGCGTCGAGCTCATCGGCAAGCGCAACACCAAGCGAGAGCGCCGGCGTCCCCTGACCGTTGAGCGCGACGATGTTTCGATGATCACCGCCATCGGCGAGTATGTCGAACAGGTCGCGAGGCATAGCTACAGGTATCATCTGCACTAGCAAAAGCCTCCCGTCGTTTCGATACTACAGATAGCTACTGTACTGCGGTCCGTATCGAGCGTACACGAAGCTGTCAACGTTCTAGTCAGTAGATTACCTGGGCAAACCATGGTGTGTAGACCATGATGATTCGGTGAGTGTAGATCCTGATTCCAGCCAAGGCGCCCACGGCGATCTCGGCTATATCGGCGACCGACGAACCGGGCGCACGAGCAACCCCTGGGTCGCCATATGGGAACGCGAGCAGCGTGACCCCGCAGCCACCGACGACACGAACCCCCGAATGCACGACACGACACTGGACACGGAGATGTATCGATGATGCGGGGTCGCACGGTACTCGCGCTCGCCATGGTGGCGCTCCTCGCTGCCTCTGGCGTCGCCGCGGCCGCGGTCAGCTTCGATAACGGTACGACGCCATCGCCGCAGATCAACGAAGGGACGCACGGGTCGGGGCTCACGCTCGCGACGTACGATATCGGCGACGATCCAACGAGATACGAGGCGAATGACGGCTCGACAGCGAACCTCTCGGCCGTTATTCCGACAGACGACGAGCATCCGAACCGGTTCACGTTCTCTCCCGTCGCGATCAATGCCAGTGACTACCGGGTGTTCCCGACATCGGACGCGAACGTGAGCGCGGTCGACGCGACTGTGTGGAGCGTTGCAGGCGCGAATGCAAGCCTCGGGATGGTCGCCGACTCGGAGACGGCACCGAACGTGCAGGCCGTCCGGTTCCAGACGGACGGGTCGATGGCCGCCGATGATGAAGTCATCTTCGCGACCGACACGCCGTCGATCACGTCGGATGAGGCAAAGCGAGTCGCGCAAGTCGCTTTCCGTATCAACACGCTCGATGCGGGCACGACAGCCCAGATCCGGTTTGTCGACGCTGACGGCGACTACAAAGCGACGACTATCGACGATTCGCTGAACGCGAGCTCGCACGATGTCGCCGCCTCCGAAACCGGCCCCGCCGTGTGGCAGGAACCGCTCGGAAACCTTACGACTCAAACCGTTTCTGGGTCGGACGGCACGTTCGATGATCTCGAGCGCATCGAAGTGTCGGTGATGCACGGCGATCTCGATCTCGAAATCGCTGGCCTGAACGTCGAGCGGATGTCCGAATGGCAGTTTGGCGAGCAGAAAGTCCAAACCGCAGACGAAGAGTGGGTTACCGAGACGATCACCGAGCCACGTGGCATGGTGATGGTCACGGACATGGACACGCTCGGCCCGACGTTCGAGGACGCGACCATTCACAACCTCGAATTTGCGGTCGAGTATCGTGCCGAGCTTCAACCCGACGACAACCGACTGGTCAACATTTCGGAGGCTGAGAACAATCCCTCGTACGCGTACGAAGGCGACGTGTACGTGCAATTCACGGTCCCGGATCAGTACGATCTGACTCACTCCCAGCTTCGGCTGAACGACACGCAAACGCTTGGCCCCGGTCGCTACCAGGCCGTTGCGGTCGCGATGGGCACGGGCGACACGGCCTTCGGAAACATCTCGGCTGACGCATGGACCGACAAGACTGGCCTATACACTGGCGAGGGCGACACGCACACGCTTTCGGACTCGCTGCAGCCTGGCCAGACAATCACCGTCCACTACCAGCTCCAGCTCACAGAGCAGGACTACGAAGCCATGCAGGCCTCTGCCCAGACGCAGGGCGGCGGTGGCTTCTTCGGGAACCTCTGGGGCAAGCTCCTCGGAGTCGGTGGCGGCATCGTCGGCATCGTCACGGGCATCGGGCTCCTGTGGGGCAACGAAAAGCGCAAGAGCAGGGCAGAGGCGTAAGATGTCCGGCGTTCCGGACTCCGGCGAGCTGGTCGACAACCAAGCTACCGTCACTGGCGGGGTAACGGGCTGGCTCAAGCGCTATCTCGGAGCGATCGGGGCCGGATTCGCCTTCCTCATCATCGCTCCGGTGCGAGCCGCAGCCGAAGGCGGCGGCACCATGATCGCCGAATTCACCACCGGCCTCGCAGAGCTGCTTGGCTCGCTTGGCTTCGGCTCTGCGCTCATCGTGAACGCCGGGGCCGAAGGGACCGCCGGGTGGGTAGCAACCGAATCGATCGGCTTCGTCCTCGCGCTTGGGGCCGTCTTAGTCGGCGGTGTCATGTGGACGTACGCGCTCGATCTCGCTGATTCGGATCTTCCATTCTGGCAGAATGTGCCCGTCCTCGGGTTCTTCTTCAGCGATAACGACGAGCAGTGACAATGATAGGCCACCCTCTCCGACATCGGCTGCAGGGGGGACATAGCGCCAGCAACCGAGGAGGGACCGACTGTGGCCTCTGATGAGGAACTACAAGCTCCCGAGGGAGGCGATGGGACGGCCCACGACTCCGTGTCATTCGTGACAGGGGGATGGTCGTGGTCGCCTGGCGGGTCGACTGCCGCGCTCAAGACATCAATCGAGAACGGAACAGTCCTCCCGAGCGTGCGGCTGATCGGCGGGATTACGAACCGTGGACCACTCGGTGTCCTGACCGCGTTCGTTTTCACCCCACTCTCACTGCTTGCGCTCGTCATCACGCAGTTTGCCAGCGATACAGCCACACAGCTCAGCCGGCTCGTTGGCGGGTATTTCGACGGGGTTGCCGGACTGTTTGGGCTGGCATTTATCGGTGAGGCTGGGCCGTTTCCAGTCACGACACCGGGCCTTGTTGGGGTCGCTCAGCGCGCCTTCACAGCAACTGCCCACGCAGTCACACAGCCCGCCTTCGGATTCGTCGTCGCCGTTGCGCTGACGCTCGTGATCGGGTTCATCGTCAACCTGGTGATTCAGTATGTCAGGTAGCGGTGGGCCCGAGCTCCCAAGCGGGACGGAGACGGGCGTCACGGTCCGCGATCCAGAGACAGGCGAACCGATCGCCGACGAGCGGCTCTGGGAACGAATCGCACCGGATTGGGTCAGCCAGCTTGGCGAAGTGTCCGACCTCCTCATCGCAGTCGGCAATCACCCGGCCCGATTCGTCACAGGCATCCTTGTCTCTGTACTTGGAGCCACGCTGTACGCTATCCTCATTGAAGGCTTGGCCGTTGGCCGCTATCTCGTTGGCCTCCCCGTCCCAGCAACGCGCTTCATCTGTACGAATCCAAGAGGCGAGACCTGTGATATTCTCTCGCTGAGCGATCTACCCCGGCTCCTCGGTGGGATTGTCGGCGACATCGGGACACACATCGGAGGCGCGATTGCGAGCAGTCTAGCGACTATCATCAACGGCATCGCACGAACACCGGGGCCGGCCGGGGCGCTCCTCGTCGTCGCAGCTGCGGCGGGCATCACCATCGGGGTTGTCATGCTCGGGGGACTTGCGATCGCCCTCCTCCCGTTTTCACTTCCAAAGGTCCGGCCATGAGTAGCCCACCACTCCCCAGAAAGCGATCGAAAAAGCTCGTCGTCGGCCTTGCAAGTGCCGTCACGGGCTTGGCCGCAAGCGCCTGGCATCTGATGTTTGGCCTCGGCCATTTCGTCATCTTCGACACGGGTACGTGGTTCTCGCCGATCCTCTACTTCGGCCGGTTTGCCGCACCCTCGCTGTCGTGGATCTCGACCGATCAAGCAGAGATGCTGGTCGTGACGGCCGTCGTCACGTTCGGCGTCGCGCAGTTTGCGATCTTCCTCATCCGCCGACGGCGACGGCAACGGAAGACGCGCCAATCATGAACCAATGACTGACACACACGCAGCCGATCGAGTACAACACGACGCTAGCCGTCGGCGGCCGGCGTCGGACGACCACTGGTACCGACTGGAGGGGGTGCGACAGCATGGCGCCTAACGGGCCGAAACAGGACACCGGTGCGCCCGGGAAGGTCCAACAGTTTCTGATGAAGCTTCGCGGGGGCACCCAGGAGGTGGCGAAGGGTCGGGGGTCGGCTGTAGCGTCGAAAGCCTCGGCGATATCGGGGCAAACCGGCCGTCGGCTCGGCGCCCTTGGAACGCTCCTCGCGCTTGTCCTCGGCATGTTCGTCGTGATCGGCGAGGCGCAGCCGCTCTATCGGATCCTCGAAGGTGGCGAGCTGCCGACCCGCTACCTCCGATTCGGATTCGCAGGTGTGCTCATCCTCGGGGCCGCATGGTGGCTGAACGTAACGGCTGCCCTCGTCCTTGCAGCCACCGTCTGGCTGGGCTTCATGCTCAATCGCCCGGAGATCCTGACGGCCATCAACAATCCGTTGGCGACGCCGTGGGTCATCGCCGGGGTCCTTATCGCGCTCATCCCCACGTGGTGGGCTCTCGACATCTACACAGCGACGAAACGAGCGCCGACTGTCGAGCGATTCGGCGAGAAATTCGTTGACCGGCTCACGAACCTCGCTGAAAGCGTCCTTACAGGCGCCCGGCTAGCTACCCTGGGAGCGCTCACGATCGGCTTTCTGGCGGCCTCACAAGCTGGTATCCTCACCGGCGAGCTCTTCGGCCTGTTCGAGGAAGCACCGCTCGTTGCAAGCAACCTCTTCGGGATCGGGCTCGGCTTTCTCGCCTTGGGTGGCACGGTCACCATTCCCGTGCTCGGGCCCGTGACGGTGGCCACGCTTGGAGCCCAGCTGTTCCTGTTCATCGCGGCGTTCGTGTTCGCCATCGCTGTCGGGGTGCGTTATGGCTGAGGTGCAGCATGCATAGCGGCCTTCGTGCCGTGCTCGTTGTCGCTGTCGTCCTCTCGACGCTCGGTCCGGCCATCGGGCTCGCGGTCGCACAGGACGCCCAGACGAGCGCACAGGCGAATGTGACGGCGGGACAGGGGTACACGCTCGAGGAGCTTCGCCGCGGCGGTGACTTACCGGTCGGGGAAGACACGCCACAGAGCATCAGGCGCTTTTCCGAGTACGGCGAGCTGAAAGTAGAGTATCCCGCCGTTGGCTTCCTCGGCCTGTTTGGAATCAACTGGGATCTCGGCCCCCGCTCGTCCGTCCATTCAAACGAACTCGTGTTCAGAGCCATCCGGTTCGACCCCCAACAGACGGAGTACACCGTGCGGGCGGTGTTCTACGACACCGCCGAGCGTGTCGTCACGACGGACAACACGACCCAGACGATGACCGTGCCCACCGACATCGAGGAGCGGTCCTGGGACATAACACTGAACGACGGCGCCTATCGCGACCAGACGAGCATCACCCTCCCCAAGCACGAGGGGAAGCAGGCCGTCCTCTGGATCGAGGGGTTGAGGGTGCACGGTGGACGTGGTCGCACGACTCCGCACCGCTCTCCTCGGCAGTCGCCATCAACACGGAGGCTGGGTTCTTCGGGCGTGCCCTCCTCGTGTTCGTGCTCCCGATCTTTGTCGGGCTACTGCTTGACGCACACTTCGTCCCGAAGATCCTCAACAAGGTCGGGAAGGGGCCCGGAAACCTCACGCTCTGGTTCGGGACCATCGTGTTCGCCGTCGTCGGCATCTTGCTGATCTCCTGGGTATGGGCGTCGAATTTCCTCGTCTCGATGCCGCTCGTCGTCGCCGTCCTCGTCTGTGGGGCGGCCGGGGCCCTCTGGTTAGAGAAATCACACTCGCAGGTGACGAGGCTCGCGCTGCTTGGCGTCTCAACGAAGATCGACAAGACGTTCACCGGCGGGGAGGCCCGGTCGGCGCTCCGTGGGGAGATGCCGATCATCAAAGTTGCAACGCTCGCAGATGGCAGGACCGTCGTCATCCGCCGTGGTATCGTCCCGTTCCTCGCGCGGCTGTGGGGCGGTGCGGCTGTCCTCAACAATGCGGATCGGATCAAGTCGGAACTTGAGCTCACGGGGAAATCGGCCGCCGATAAGCTCGTCTTCATCGACGAGGACGCCGATGTCACCTACGAGTATTCCCCCGAAGGATTTGCGTTCGAGCTCGACACACGAACGGCGGATGGCCGTCTCGACATCACAGGCATTCTCAACCACCTTGGCGAGCTCGCCATCGGCGGTGCCGTGGGATACTATCTCGGTGGGCCTCTCGCCGCCATTCTGGGGGCGATCGGGGTGGTTGTCTTCGTGCACACGCACGCCGTCAATGGTGTTGCTCGGTTCACGCCTGCGCAGGGCCACTTCGGCGATGCCGTTGTAACGGCAATGCAGCTGGAGAAAGGCATCGACGAAAACCGCCAGCGTGAGGAGCTCCTCCGTGAGCTCCGCAGCGAGATCCGTCGCTCCGAGGATGTCGTCGAGGAGGTTCGCAACGCCAACGACGAGTCCGTCATCGGGAGCGCACACGAGCGCGATATTGACTGGCCGGACGACGAGCTCACGAGCGAGCGTCCCCACGCCGGCCGACGGGCCAACACCTCGGGTGACGGCTAGTGGGCACCAACCGCGACACCACTGTCCAGCCCGATTCGAACATGCCAGTGGCAACGGGCAAGCGCGGTGTGGGGGTCCCAGGTGAGCGAGGCGCACCCACCCCTGAGGAAGAGCCGCCCGAGCCCATATCGGGGCCGAGGGGGACATCGGATGGCCCACATGACGCACATCCGGCCCTCCGGAACCTCAACGATCATCAGCGTCGTGCGATCGGCACCTTCACCGACGGCTTCGCCGATCGCCGAGCCTTGCTGGAATGGATGCTCCGCTTCCAGTACTGTTCGTTCGGCCGGCTCGCCGATCGGATCTACTTCGCGCTCGCGGACACACACGAGCGGACGACGCTCGCAGCGCTATGCCACGAGCCCGCACGTACCCGTGTTTCGCCAGCGCACGATCTCACAGACGCGGCCGCAAGAGCCGCGCGCCATCGACTGCGCTCACGGTATCTGCGGCCGGCCGCGCTCGCCGCGTATCGCGAGCTCCGGACGTCTGCAACTGAGTATGCTGTCGAAGCCAACCCGCCGGATCCAGACAAGTCACCGTTCTTCGCGCTTCGACCAGCCTTCGAGGAGTACTTCGCGCTCCAGACAGCTGCCCTGGAGAGCTTCCTCGATGGGTTCACGTCAGTCCGCGATGTCGAGGCCTGGTTCCAACGGCTCGACCACGCCACGTGGGGCGAAATCCGAAACGTACCCGGCGGCGACCACCTGGAGCATCGAATCCTCTCACAACGTGCCGCCAGGGGTGTTCTCGTCGATGCTAGCCCGGCGGCCGTCCGCGAGCGCGAGCAGTTAGCGGCGCGGTATCTCCTCCCGGCGACCAATCGCTGCGTGCGTGGGCTCGCAGCCGTCGCTGGTGAATCGAGCGAAGAGCGTGTCGACGATGTCGGCGCACCACAGGGCTGATTCTCACTATGCCACACCAAACACCACCGGACGGCTACGACTGGGGCGAGCGAACACTGCAGGGCTATGAAGTCCTTCGTGACCATCGCGCGCCAAAGTACTACGAATCGGATGCTCAGGAGATCCGCGGCAAGTTCTCGATTCCGAGCTTCGATCTCGAGGCGTTTTGCGAGCACAAGTTCGGGCGGATGGTCTACCCGGACACGTTCATCCACGAACAGTCGGCCGAACGTGCGCGTTCGAACAAGGCCACGGACTGTTTCATCACGGCCGAGCGTGACGCCGGGAAGACGACGTTCGCCCGGAACTTGTCGCCGCGGCTCATGGAGGAAAACGACGAGAAAGTCATCTGGCGTGGCCGGTCGGAAAGTTCCGGTTGGCTCCCCTATCGCCATTGGACGCAGTTGTATCTCCCCGCGAGCGTCGAGCTCGACGGGACAATCATGGAGGAGGAAAGCGATGACCGCCTCCAACCGCTCGCCAACGAGCGTCTCGACGAGCTCGTTCGCGAGGTGGTCTACTACGACGATGTCTACGATCTCCTCGATCAAATCAGCGAGCGTCCCGCAGGCACGTTCAATGTCGTCTACCCGGACCCATCATTCGCCGGCTGTTCGACCGTCATCGAGCGCACCGACCGTGTGACTGGTACGTTCGAGTTCACGCCCGCATGGGAGAGTGATGACCCGGTCCACGACCCCGGCACCCGGACCATCGACTGGTGGTTCGCGTTCATTGTCGCCCGAGCTGAGTACGGCCCGTTCAACGAGTGGTGGTCGTTGCTGTTCGACGAGTGTGGCGACTTCATCAAGCAAAGCGCCTCGAACGCCGAAGGCCGCCTCCACGACAAGATCGAGCTGCTTCGGTCGCTGTGGGCAGCCTCACGCAAGCGCAAACTCTCGCTGTTTTTCTTCGGTCACCGTGGCCGAAACGTCCACGAGATCGTCCGCCGTGAGTTCAAATGGCACATCCCAGCGGATGGCTCGCCAAACCCAACGCAAGGCCGGCGGTCGAGCTATCCGCTCGGAATGCAGAAGGTGCCGATGGAGACCGACATTCTCTCCGGGCAGCCCCAGGGCACCGGGATCTGCTTCGTCGAAAACGAATTCTCACTGTTCGGTTGGGGAAACATCGCTGAGCCGAGCGACAACGAGTGGGCCTCACGCTGGGTGAAGATCCGATTCGAGCCGCCCGCCGATGTCCAAGCCGCGTCCGATGAGACCGTCTCGCGTGAGCTCGCCTTCGATGACACAATCTTCGGCGAGTGGCAGAACGCCCACGCCCATCGGCTCCTCGTCAAGGATCCCGGCTCGGGCAGTATCTCGGTCGACTCCGGCGAGATAATCGACGAGCTGGTGTCGCCGATTGATGGCCTGCGCTTCTGTGCGCCGCTCCGTGAGAGCACAGACGGCCGCTACGTCGAGCTCGTCATGGAGCCGACACCGACGACCACACCGAGCGAGGAGACGGTCGTGGCTCGGCTGCCGAAGCCAGCCCAAGGCGAGATCAGTGGCATCACGGAGGCGATCGCGGATGACTGAGCATTCTCACAGGGAACACACAGTACCAGCAGCCGCGCCAACAACCGATGGGACCCAGCGCTTGCAGCCGCTCGAAACACCCCATTCCACCCATCTCCCTATCGGCCCGCGGTGCGTCCCCAGGCCCCGGCGGCCTCGTTTTTTCGAGGTTGTCTCGGGGAGCCGACACCAGTTGTACGCGCGCATTCAGAGTCGGAATGTGACAAGCCCCCCGGGGCGGGGGATCGATCGGGGCCTTACACTCCACACGCATGCCCAGGGGTGGCCGGCATGACCCTCGATGCGCGGTGGACGCAGGTGCTTCGCGAAGAATTCGCAGCTGACATTCGAGCGCTTGCCGACGCGTATCCAGACGAGCGATCGCTGTACATTCCCGTTAGGGAGCTCGCTGTCACCGACACGCGACTGGCCAGCGACATTCCACGACAACCAGAGCGCTCACAGGAGGCTGCAGAGGCAGCGCTCCATGATATCGAGCTGCCGGAGCGCAACGTGCCGCTCGGACTCGCGAACGTTCGGTTCACCGATCTTCCAGCGTCGGAGACGTTCACAGTTGGCGGGTTTTCACCCGCAGACACGATGTCCCGGCTCATCGATGTCGAGGGACAGATCACCAAACGGACGGAGGTGAATCCAAAGCTGCAGCTGGGCGCGTTCAGCTGCCTGCGGTGCGAGACGCTCACCCGGGTTACACAGCCGCCGTCGGGCATGATGCGTGAGCCGAACGAATGCGCCGGCTGTGAGCTGCAGGGGCCCTTCCGGCTGAAGGAAGCACAAAGCGAGTGGACGAATCACCAGAAGATCCGGCTTCAACAGCCGCCAGAGCAGGCCCAAGGCGAGACGGAGAATATCGATGTCCACGTGAGCGGTGATCTCGCCGGCGATGACGCGATCGAGGGCGGGACGCGTGTCACCGTGACCGGCCGCGTCACGCCGGTGTACAACAAAGGCAAGGTCGTCTGGAAAAAGCAGCTCATCGGCCAAGCCGTCACGACCGAGGAAGACTCGTTCGCCGAGATCGACACGGACGCCTACGCCGAGGAGATCGAGACGATTCGTACGCATCCGAACACAGCTCGTCTCCTCGTTTCGGAATTCGCCCCCGGCCACGCGGGCGATGAACACATCAAGCTCGCCTTGCTCCTCCAGCTGTTCGGCGGGTGGGCACGCGAATCCGATGGCGGGCGGTACTACCGCGGTGACTCACACATCTACCTCCTCGGGGACCCGGGCACCGACAAGACAGGCCTGCTTGAGCGGGCCTACGAGCTCTCGCCGCGCGGAGCAATCACGGATGGAACGGGCTCGTCAGCGCCGGCCTCACCGCAGCGATCTCGAAGGACTCGTTTTCGGATGAGCAGTGGTCGATCGACGCCGGCACGCTCGTCTTAGCCCACGAGGGTTGGCGGTCGTCGACGAGCTCGACAAGGGTGCCACTGCGGATCTCGATGCGCTCCATACGGCGCTTGAGTCCCAACGCGTCCTCATCTCGAAGGCCGGCAAGAACGCGATGCTCCCAGCCAAGACGGCACTGTTGGCCGCGGGCAATCCCACCGGAGGGCATATCGATCCGAGCACAGAAATCGCCGACCAAGTCGATCTCCAGTCCCCGCTCCTCTCCCGGTTCGATCTGATGTTCGTCGTCCGTGAGCGCACCGAGGAGGCGTTCGTCGAATCACTCGCCGAGATGATGGTGACCAGCCGGACGGCAGCCGGCAAGCAAGCGCGGGGAGAGGCCCTCCCTGACGCCCAGCGACACACCATCGAATCCGATCTCTCCGACCGGACGATCGTCGCCTACATCGCAGCCGCGAAAGAGTACCAGCCGGTCATCCGCGATCCTGCAGTGACACAGCTCGTTACCACATGGTTCACCAACCTCAAAACCGATCTCCCGAATCGCTACCGCCCCGACCAGTACGACGCCGCGGGCATGACCGACGAGCTCCCTGCGCTCCCAGTCACCGCCCGGAAGATCGGTGCAATGATGCGCCTGATGGAAGCGAGCGCTCGGTTGCGTCACTCCGAGGAAATCGAGGAGGTGGATTTTCGGACGGCGAAGCCACTGATCAGTCGCTCGCTCGGCGATATCGGGATCATGCCCAGCGACAACGCTGCGTTCGGGTCCGTGGACGCGGATGTGCGCCCGGGCGAGGTGGGCCTGTGAACGCCCACAGGCCAGCGCGTGTGCTCGCCTGCAACCGCGACGCGTCGACGCACGCCTCGGTCCACACGACCGCGTCTACGGCCGCACGTGCGGCTGACGCGCACCGTCCGCGCCGCGGTGGACGCGCAGGCCGGGACAGTACTGGGCCGGCGCGCACGCGGGCAGCGGGACTAGAGGTGATCACACATGCGTAGCCAGGCCGGTACCCGCGTCGGCGCGCGAGCGCTTGCAGTCATGTTCGCGCTCTTGCTCGCGACGAGCATGGTCGCGCCCGCAATCGCGCTCTCGGGGACAAAAGCGCCCGCGACGCCACCGGGTGCGCCACCGGCCCCGCACGCGCCCGCCCCAGCGCTCGGTGGCGCGGACACTGACACATTCGCGAGCGTGCCCGTGAACAACACGACGACCACTACAGACGACGTCGAGTGGGATGGTCCTGCCTCGTCAGTCACGTCCGGGCTCCCGGCAGCCATCCAATCGGAATTCAACGACATCTCTGCCGATGATTTCGCGGGCGTTCAAGCGACGGACGCCGCCGACTCGCTCACTGTCGAGCTCACGTTTGATGGCGACAGCGTCGACCCGGACTTTGCGATGAATTTCACCTCGGATCGCGACATCGGCCGTGTTGTCGGCATCCCACAACAGGCGCTCGAACAAGCGCTTGGACGAACGCCAGCGTTCGCGACGGTCGTGAACAGCGAGACGGACGAACGGACGACCCAGCCGATTCGGTACGTCGAGGCCAACGCCCAGACGTATGCCCTCGTTCGCTTCGAACATTTTTCGACGAACACGGTCTACTTCGAGGGGAGTGTGTCTGTCTCCGCCGACCCGGCGCAGGATGGCGCCTCATGGACCTACAATATGAGTGACGCCGGTGCCGCGGGTGTCGAGAACTTCACCGTCACGCTAACTGGCGTGGAGTCGCGCTCATGGGATAACGTCTCGGCATCGACGCTGCTCAACGGTGAGAGCTTCCAGTATCAGGTGGGCGGCAACGCGAACGCGACCGGGCCGAACGGCTCGCCAACGGTGACGCTCACGGGAACGACCGAGTCGCGGGTTGCCTCGTGGATGGGGACGGATCTCGGATCGGGCGGTTCGACATCGGTGACCGTTGACGGGAACCTCGCCCCGACGGGCGAGTCGGTGACGTTCCACGGCGTCGAGACGACGACCCAGCAGTCGTGGTCGACTGCAGGGGCCTCAACCGGCGACACGAAAGACATCACCGTCGGGGGAACATCCCGGCGGAGAACGGGCTCATCCAGTTTACTGGCGTCGAAACGACGACCAGGCAGACGTGGAGCGGCGCGGGCTCGGGGACGACCATCGCGGTCGACGGGAACGCCCCGCCGCAGAACGCGACCATCTCCTTCGAAGGGCAGGTCCCCACGAACAGCCGCACGGTCTCCGGTGCGAGCGGGTCGTCGGTCAGCGTGGGCGGGAACCTCGATCCGACCGGCCCGTCGACGAACAACGAGCCGACGGTGACGCTCGAAGGGCGTGGCTCGAACACGGCCGCGATCGCGAGTGGAATCGACGGTGACACCGTCTCCGTCAGCGGAAACCTGGAGCCGACGAACGCGCAGGTGACGCTTACGGGCCGGACGACGACGACGTCGAACGATTACTCGTGGTCGAACATCGTCGCAACCTACGGAACGTTCAGCCGGGGAATATCTGTAGACGGAAACCTCGACCCCACTGGGCCATCGTCGAACAACGAGCCGGAGATCGAAATCACGGGGCGGACGCTGACGGCGAACGCGTTCGACACTCAGGACACTATCGGGCCCGCAAACCGATTCCACAACTACGGAATCCCGGTTCCGAATGGGGGAACGATCACCGACCTCGACATTAGGTGGAGCCGCAATTCGCTGGTAGACGGCGGGCATCTTGAGATATATTTGGAGCGGGGAATGCCCGATCAAACGCTCGACACGGGCTCCATGACATACGTAGGGTCGTTCACTCCACCAAGTGGGCAGAATAGTGGTACCGCCAACGTGGGCATCAGTGACTTCGATCCCGGAGGGTACAGCTATGTGACGGTGATGTTCCTGTCCCCCGATAGTGGGCGACCAGTGATTCCGATGGATTCGACAGACGAAGCCGCGCTTCGGACCGATGACAGCAGTACCTATAATCAGGCAGCGGACATCACGGCTGTCTCCGAACCCGGCAACGTGAACGTCGATTTGGACAACGGTGAGTCGTACTATGCCGGGTTTATCGGGAGCGGTGGGACTCAGACAGTCGAACTTCCCGCACTGGATACGTCTGTAACCGAGATCACGATTGCCTCGAATGGCGGCGAGTTCGACGCTAGCCTTCGGATGAACGAGCGAAGCGCAACCGAGGACCCCTCGGTGGATATCGACGGTGATGGAACCGCGGAGGCGACCGCGGCCGGGGTATTCACGCAAGGCCAGACGACGACGCTCAGCCTCTCGGAATTGACGACCGGCACGCAGACGGTCGATACTGGGTCCTCTTCGGGTCCCGCCCCGGACTGGTCGCTTGACTACACGGAACGAACGGCGACGGAGGACCCGTCGGTGGACATCGACGGTGACGGCTCTCCCGAAGCGAGCGCGACCGGCGTCTACCAAGCCGGCGACACCGTGACGGTGGAGGTCCCATCGCTCGCCACCGGTGACAGCACGGTCACGACCAGTGCCGGCTCCGGGCCCGTGCCCGACTACTCGTTCTCGTTCACTGAGCGCACGGCGACGGAGGACCCGTCAGTAGACATCGACGGTGATGGTACGCCGGATGCCTCGCACAATGGTATCCTCACAACCGGGCAGACGAGCCAGCTATCGCTCCCGAACCTCGGCACGGGGACGCCGACCGTCGACACGTCGACGACCGCGGGGACGACTGGCTGGACCATCACCGCCGACGAGACGTTCATCACCGAGGACCCGTCCGTGGATCTCGACGGCGACGGCGCTCCCGAGGCGAGCTACAACGGGCAGATAGCGCCTGGTGCAAGCGCGTCTGTCCCCATCTCCGAACTAACAGCCGGCTCGCGCACGGTGGAGACATCGACGGGTGCGGGCGTCGTGGACTGGACCATCACCGCCGACGCGGTCACCGCGACGAAGGACCCAGCCGTCGATCTCGATGGCGACGGCTCGCCCGACGCAAGCTACACCGGCGTGATCCGCGACGGTGAAACGCAGACGGTCGACACGGCCGGTCTCGCGATTGGCACCCAACAGATAACGACGACGCTCACGAGCGGGCGCGCCAGCTGGAACCTGACGGCGACAGAGCGGATGGCCACTGAGGATCCAGCCGTGGACCTTGACGGCGACGGGACGGCCGAGGCGTCCGTCTCGGGCCTCCTATCCGACGGCGAGACGCGGACGTTCGACATCGGCCCCCTCGCGACCGGCACGCACACCGCTTCCATGTCGACGACGGGCTGGTCAAGCGCGACCGTCGAGCTGACCCTCCAGGAGCGAACCGTCACGGAGGACGCGACGGTGAACATCAACGGACAAACGATCACACACGCCGGCCAGCTGGCGGACGGCGAGACGGCAACCTACACAGCCGACGCGTCGTGGATACAGCCGGGCGAGAACACGGTCAGTGTCTCGGCGGCCCCGTCGCTGTCGAGCGATGCACCGACTGCTCGCGTTGGTATCAGCTACGAACATACAGCGCGGTCGAAGCAAACGGCGAACTACACAGCGACAGAGTGGACAGAAAGCTACGAGGTGAGCCACACCTACGCGGGTAACCGTGAGAGTGCAAGCCTCACGATCCCATTCCAGAAGTCCGTCGTCGCCGTACGCGATCTCGAAGTTCGCCGCGATGGCCAGACGTGGTCGCCCGTCGACACCCCGGGCTACACGCTCGAGGAGACGAACCTCACGGTCGCATTCGGCGCCGTCGAGCAGGCTGAACGCGTAAGCGTCCGCGTCACTGGCGTCGTCACGCGAACATCTGGCGGGAGTATCGAGGTACTGGATCCGTCGGTTGCCGGTGAGGATCTCAACACGGCGTTCGCGGTCTCCTCGCGCGTCCCCGGTGAGCCGCTCGCGATTGATGTCGGCAACACCTCACGGGCGAACGTTATCCACTACATCGACGCTGCAACATGGAACCAGTCGTCGTCATGGGTCTCAGAATCGACCGGTGGGCAGCGTGTCGTCATGCAAAACGCGACGGCAGACGGCGAGGCGACGATGCGGACACTCCCGGTGTCGGTGTCCGTCGAGACGGGCGACGTCGAGGTGACTGTCATCGATCCCGATCCAACGGCACCGACGTTCGCTATCTCCCCTGGTGAGTACGATGGCGACGAGCTGACCATCGCGTATCACAACACGACGACGGGCGAGACCTACCGGCTCCAATCCGTCTCACGCGGCATCCAGCTCGCCGAGGACGAAGCCGAGTCACCAGCAATCTTCGATATCAGCGACGAGCCACAGATAGTCCGTATCGAGCACGTGGACGGTAGTGAGAACGCCTCGGTGGCGGGCGGGGCTGGCCCGTCGGATGGCACCTCAAACGAGAGGGGCGGCTTTTTCACCGGAAACCTGGTGTCGATTCTCCTCGCAGGCGGCGCAGGACTGGGACTACTAATCGCCGTCGTGCTCGTCGTTGGTCGGCTCCGTCGCAGTCACGACAGCGATACCGAGACCGGTACCCAGCGCGACACCAACGACGGCCGTGGCGGTGTATCGGGGCTTATCGGTCGCTTGGCTGGTGGCGTTGGCACCGTCATCACAACAGTCGGCTCGATGTTTCTGTCGCTCCTGGGTGTGGGCTTCCGCATTCTGAAGCAGGAAACATGGCTCGCCGGTGGTGTCGTGATGCTCACAGCGATCTCTCTCGGCGCGGGGGGTCTCATTCCGGCGGCGACTGTCCGCGTGCTCATCCTCGTTGGACTCCTGGCCGGCGTTCCGTTGTTCATGCGCCGGGTCGGTGTCCAGTCGCTGGCGCTGTACGCGCTTGTTGCCGCCGGCATTCTCGTGTTTGGTGCAGAGCTCGTCGCCCCGGGCGTTCTCACAACGACAATCACGACGCTCGGGCCGATCGTCGTCGTGATCGGTGGCGCAGCCCTCCTGTTGTACCTCTGGAACCGGCGGAAAGACGCTGGGACCCCCGATGAAGTGAACACAATCCAGTTTGAGGGCGCAACAGTCACGCGGGACGCGATGGACACAGAGGAGGGCGCCGACTGGTGGTCTCGATAACTCCCGACGACTGGACGGCCCAATCGGAACGGGAACGGCAGCGTGCACACCGACACGGCCAACGATTTACGCGAACGGCGTTGGCACGCATCATGCTCGGTGGTTTGTTTGCGATCTCAGTGTGGCGGCTCCTCGCAGCGCCACTGGGCGTCGGGTATGCTGTCGTCCCTGCGCTGTTGCTGTTCATCGGGTGGTGGGACGCCCATGTCGCACACGAACACCCGCTCGACCGACTCCCGCGACACGCATTCCCTCTCTCGTTCGGGCCGGCAGCGAGCGCCTGTGGAACCGCAGCCCTTCGCGCGGTGAGACGCGGGACGCCACTCGGTCGCGCCCTCGCGTGGAACTACGGGGGCACGGCCGCGGCACAAGCGCACTACGAAGGAGCGCTCGCCCGCCACGAGACCGCCCGGACTCGCTATCGGGCGTGGGCTCACCACAGGACGCCTGAGACAGTATTCGCCCCCGAGGGCGTGCAGCTGTGGCGTGTCCTCGCCGGGGCGTGTGGACGCTGGACGCTGACCGTCCTTGCGGGTGATGTCGACCCCGTTGCGACGGCCAATGCTCGTGCAGCTGCACAGCGCGCCCACACCGAGCGCCTACTCCACCAGATGCTCTCACACGGATGCGAGCGCGGCCAGGCGCTGTACACAGTCATCGAGGAGCACGACCACCAATGATGGCCCCGGTCAGTGAGGCACTGCAGCTGGCCGTCGCGTACATGCTCGACACGTTCGGGATTGTTGGCGTCTCGGCCGGCGCCCTGGTTTCGACGGCGATGCTCCTCTATGCAGGGGTTCGCGCGCACATTGTGTTCGGCATCGTCGTTGAGCTCGCCGGAGCCGCCGCCCGGCATGGGGCTGTTTCACTCGTTGTCACGACCGCCGTGTTTCTGGGCGCGCTCTTTGCAGGCGTAATTCCCGGAATTGACTGGCAGGTACTTGGAGGACTGGTGACGGAGCTCCTCGGGTGGCTTGGGTCACTGGTCCGTTGAGGTAGTGGTGCCGTGATCCTGCGACGGCACCAGACGATCGGCAGCCCTGGCACGTTCATCGGAAGCAGACTGGCTGCATCTGTCGCCAGGAGTGGAGCTGATTGCCTCAGTAGGTGTCGACACCCACCGCCCAATTTCAGCGTCCCCGTTCAATGCGATCGACGAGTCCATCGAAGTCCCGATCGAAACTCAACACTGCATCGATGTCCCGTGATTCACACAGCGCGAAACTTAATTACTGTCTCAAGGGGGCAGAAGAAGGCGCTTGTACTCACTCATCACGCAGCTTCCGAAACGCTCGTTCGAAGGTATAGTCGTCGATCAGCTTTGCCAGATCACGATTGTGTTCGTTCATGTTCTCCCCCGTCTTATCCAGGACACGAAACTCCTTCCCGGTATCTGTGACCGGGACGTAGAACACTTTGTTTGGGCCAGGTGCGTACCCCGCAAAGAGATCAATTTCGTCGTTGGTATACCCACCAGTTGGTATCGAATACTTCCAGCTCTTATCTGTGTCCTGTCTGGCCTTCTTAACCTGCACACGGAGGAGCTCGTCTTCCCTGTCTGCGATCAGGTCGTATTTGTACAAGCCGTGGGTGTATGAAACGCGACAATTGTGCTCGACGAGATCTGCCGCCGCGTGAAATTCGGCAGCTCCCCGTCGACATGCCCAGGATTTCGGATTACATCTTCCGGAGCCATTTGATAGTAGACATTCAGAATTGTGGAGGGTAAATAGTATCAGGGGCCGATGAGCTACGACACAGAAGAGATCGATACACACGGAGTTTCACAGACGTAGGACTCATCACCGATCACACCACACTGAACCCCGGAAACCCGGAAACCCGGAAGCCCACACTCGACACCTATCCATCCTGGCGTGCATGCGGCCCCATGGACACACCATCCAGCCGCACAAGCCATCGCCGACAGGCCATTCCAGACATTGATTCTGGGATTACACATCTACAGGTTGACCACCCGCAGTCGCCCGCATTCCACGAAATCGTCCTCGATGCACTGCCGACAACCGACCATGCATACTGGGTCGATAGTCGGAACGTGGCCAGTACCTATCGGCTCTACGAGCGGGCCCACTCGGAGGCCACACTTTCCGGGTTACAGATCGCTCGAGCGTTTACCGCCTACCAGCATTTCTCCCTGTGTCGCAGGCTGGTGGCACGAACCACCAGCTCGACAGGATTGCTCTGCCTGCCGAACATCACGTCGCTGTACCGTGACGACGATGTTCCAACACACGAACGCGATGCGCTGCTTGATGCTGTCCTGACTGGCCTGAAGGGACTCGCCGAAACCTACGATGTGGCCGTACTCGTCTCAACAGCCCCCACCGACGAGCTTGCCGACCGCGTCGCGACGGTCGCTGACCGTGAACTAACAGCCGAGACGACTCCCTTTGGCTGTTTGTTCGAGGGTGACGATTTCGAGACAAGGGCCTACCCGGTCCAGGGAGGCTGGCAGACGACCATTCCATATTGGGTCGAGCTATTCGGCGCAGTCAGCGACACCACGCTCGTCGAGGCTGCATCCGAGATGGAATTTGCCGGGGTGGCATAGATGGGCCGGACCAGTCCCACGTACCGGCGGTTCCTTGAGGGCCGACGGGATCAGTGGGGCGATTACCGGCGCGCGCTTCGCCATGACGCGACGCAGGACTTCGATTCCGTGTTCGCCTACGCAGAGCAATACGCCGATGCCGCCGGTTATCTCAATCGGAGCGATCCGACAACGGCGCTCCTGTTATCGATGGTGATTGGGCTTGAAGCAGAGCGTCGCCAGCTCGAATCGCGAGTGGCCAAGCTCGAAGAGACCGAGGAGACCGATGCCACTCTTGACGGTTGAGTTTCACGACGGCGGCGTGGTCGAGTGGCACGCAACCAGCGATGGGGTCGACACCGTCACGAATCCCGACTATGCCCCGACGCTGTACATCGATGGCCCTGATACTGCGCTTGTGACGCTCCACGAGCGGCTCACCGACGATCCAAAAGTCGTCCACCTCGCTGCAGAGCGCCACTACACGGAGCTCGGCGCCGAGACGCGGACACGTGTGCTCCGAGTGGACGTCGCCCGTGAACGGGAGCTTCGAACGCTTGCGAACGAGATCCGCCATCATCATGAGCCGGCGGCATTCCAACCCGCGACCTTCCGCCTGTACAACGTTGACCTTTCACCGCAGTTTCGCTACTGCCTCGAAACGGACACCGAACCAGTCCCTGCCCGGGCGCTCCGAACACTTGAGCTGACTCTCGCTGAGCCGCACCTCGCCGAGAAACGCATTGACGCCCTCCAGATCGACGGTGAGACAGTTGCCGGAGACACTGCGACCACGCTCCGAGTCCTTGCCGAGCGACTCGACACGGTGGATCCGGATGTCCTTCTCTGTTCGTCGGCTCAGCTGATCCCACTGCTTGAATCGGCAGCGGATGACCACGGCCTCGACGCGTTCGCGCTTGGTCGTCGCTCTGGGTATCAACAATTAGCCGGGGCGAGTACCTACGAGAGTTACGGCCAGGTGGGACATTCGCCAGCCCGATACGCTATCCCGGGGCGAGCCATCATCGATCGGTTGAACAGCTTCATGTTGGATAAGGGTGGCCTTGAGGGAATCCTCGATCTCGTCGAGCGCTCGTGGAAGCCGATTCAGGAGACTGCGTGGGGATCGATCGGCAACATTCTCACGGCGATCCAGCTTCGCGAGGCGACCGCTCGCGATGTCCTCGCGCCGTGGAACAAGTGGGATCCAGAGGCGTTCAAGTCCGTCGAGCAACTGCACGCCGCCGATCGAGGGGGTTTCATATTCTCTCCAGAGGTTGGCGTCCACGAGGATATTTCAGAGATCGACTTCGGTTCGTTGTATCCGAACATTATGTGCGAGTGGAATATCTCCCCGGAGACGACGGACTGCGACTGTCATGACCGTGCAGACGTGCCGGGACTCGACTACTCGCTGTGTGATGACCGTGGATTCATTCCGGACGTCCTTCGGCCAATCATCGATGATCGAGCCGCCTACAAAGAGCGAATCGCCACCACAGACGATCCCACAGAGCGGGCACACTTCGAGCACCGCGCGGATGCGTTGAAATGGATTCTCGTCTCGTGTTTCGGCTATCAAGGCTACCGCAATGCGAAATTCGGGCGGATCGAGTGTCATGAAGCGATCAATGCTGTCGCTCGCGAGCTCATGCTCGACGCGAAGGCGCGACTGGAACGCGGGGGATGGCGTGTCGTGCACGGAATTATCGACTCGTTGTGGGTGACTCCGCGTGTCGACACGCACGAGCCGCTCGCCGACATCTGTGCAGCTATCACTGACGATGTCAACATTCCGCTCGAACACGAGAACGACTTCGAGTGGGTTGCCTTCGTCCCGAAACGTGACTCGGAGGCCGGTGCGCTGACGAAGTACTTCGGGAAGGTCGCTGGTCGCGACGAGTACAAGTTCCGGGGGATCGAGACACGCCAGCGATCGACCCCTGCGTACATCGCCGATATCCAACGGCGGCTCGTCGAGACGTACGATCAATCGCGTGATACAGCTACTGTTATCGAAGAGCTCTCCAGCGCGCTCACGCGGCTGCGTGACGAAGACGTCGACCCAGCCGCGCTGGTCGAAACAGCGCGAACGTCGAAGCCCTTGGAAGCATACACGCAGCGAACGGCGACGACCGCGGCGCTGCGACGGGCGCGCGCCCTCGGGCTTACGCGTGCCCCTGGCCAAGATGTCGAGTATGTTATCGTCGACGACGATACGCACGGTCCCGAGCGTGTGCGACTCGCGTTCGAGGAGATCGAAGCGTATGATCCAGCCTACTACGCCACAGAGCTGATTCGAGCAGCCACAAGCGTGCTCTCCCCGATGGGGTATGGGGAGACGGACATTCGGCGTGAGCTCCGTGAGACGACGGAGCGAACACTCACATCGTTCTCGAAAATATCGGAGTAACACCGCCGCCCGGCACGGTATAGTGTCGTCTCAGCCCCAAAGGGTAAGCAATGTAGAACGGACATCTCAGCCGATGAAGCCAGAAATTCGAAGACGCGACACATGGTCGTTCAATGGGGGTAGAGAGATCATCGAGGCGAAAGGATTGAAGCAGGAGCTCCCAGCAATTGCGGAAGCGTATATCGACCATGGTGGCGGGAACCAATACCTGAGTGAGCGACGTGAGCTACTGGACCCACTCGGCTGGGAACAGGAAGTATCCGTGAAGTTTGAAACGACTGTCGGCTACGACATGGTTTCTCGCCGAGCCAGCTTTGACGCGTATAAGGATGGGGTTGTGGTCGAGCACGAAAGCGGCGAGCAGATGCGCGCAAATTGGCACCTGATGAAAATGGAGATTGCTCATCGCGATCCGGACGTGTTTTCGATGGGCAGAAGCGCTGATGCAGGTGTGCTATTGATCCCCTCATACGTCAATTTCCCCACACTTGGTCGAACAGAAAATGACGTTCAGGCGGTGCTCAAGCAGTATTTTGATTTCTCGATTCCTCTGTTTGTGTGGGAGTATCCGACATCGTGACCACCGGGTTCTCACCCAGTCAGGAGTGATCAGGACATAGACACAGTGAAAGATACCCTATCGAAATCGCCTATGAGCAGTCGACTCTCCCAAACCCGGAAACCCGGAAGCCCGCCCCTGCCGCTTATGCCCTCACAGCATATCTCCCTTCGATAACAGATGCTTCACAACGCCCGTGTGCTCGATGCGGACTGGGTTCCCGGGGACGTTGTCCACCGGAACGCGGAGAAAAACCGCCTCCGGAACGCCCTCGAACCAGTCGTTGAGGGAGACGTCCCCCAAGACACACTCATCGAAGGACCCTCGGGCGCAGGGAAGACATGCCTTGCACGCTTCACCACAGCGAAGCTGGAGGAACAAGCGCTCGGGGTACAAACACAGTATATCGACTGTTGGAACCACTCGAAGCGCTTCCGTGTGCTCCTCGACTTGCTCGACGGAATCGGTCCAACCCACCAGATCCGTCGGAACACCCCACAGGATGAGATGTTGCGCCAGCTGGAGGAGCTTGCAGAGCCGTATGTTGTGATTCTCGATGAGGTCGATCAACTTGCCGATAAGGATCTCCTTCGCGAACTATGGGCGATTCCGGAGCTCACACTGATCCTGATCGCTAATCGCGAGGAGGACATCCTCGACCCGCTTGACGAACGTGTTCGATCACGATTGCGGGGGGCAATGCGGATTCACTTCGATCAATACAGCCACGACGAGCTCGTCGCGATACTCGAAGCTCGAGCGAAGGCTGGCCTCGCCCCAGGCGCGATTGATGCGCCCCACCTGGACCACTTGGCAGATGCAGCTGCCGGAAACGCTCGTGATGCGATCACCTTCCTCCGCCAAGCAGCCCAAGAAGCGGAATGGGATAGTGCCGACACAATAACAGAGGAGCACATTCGAACGGCGATCCCGGCTGCGAGAGATACCCTCCGGCAACGGAGCCTCGATAAGCTCACTGATGATCAACGACTCCTCTACGACATCCTCCTTGAATCGGGGGCGCTGATGCCGAAGGACATCTATGAGCGATATACGGGACGAGTCACGAGCCCGAAATCGAAACGCACTGTTCGAAAGTACCTCAGCAAGCTCGAGCAGTATAACCTCATCAGAAGTGAGGGTGAAGGCCCAAGTCGGCGCTATACGCCCAGGCGCTCGCGGGGAGAATGACTGGTTGAGTGACGTCAGGGGAGGACTCGCATACAAAGTGGATTACCGTTCAGACGTCGTCTGAGAAGACGTCTTCAAGCTCCTTGTCAAGCACATGCACCACTCGTGCTCTCGCTTTTTCATCATCTGCCCAGAATTCAGGCCGGTACTGCGCTACAGCTGATGTTTGCAGGACACAAGTAACGGCATCGTCAAGCTCATCCTTTCCAAAATCGCTGGAATTGTAGACTGGTTGGCCGACACGCTCGATCAGAGCGTACTCGATCGCGTCGCTACTTTGGAAGCTTCGTGCCTCGGAACGGAGTGAATCGGCTTTTTCGATGTAGCCAGCCCAAAGGGCGATCGCAGCGGGATAGTTATCCCACTTGAAGAGCTCCTGGAGAGCTACCCGTAATTTATCAGGTTCATCTTCGGAGCGTTCTCGGATATGCCGCCTGAACGCATCACGTTGGAGTTTGGCCGCACTATCGAGCGGTCCGGAAGTTAGATTGAGTAATTCATCGAGCTCATCTTCAGTGAGGATCGGGGTTATTTCCTCATACAGTTCGTTCTGCTTATCCATATATGTGCGCAGATCCGTCGGTGAGTTAACTGTTCGGGAGAGGATGACGAATGTCAGTGGCGAGCAAATATAAGAGGCAATTGAACAGGGGCATCTGGGTCAGCCGAGCGACTACCCAAACCACCAAGTCGTGTTCCCAGCAACTACGAACGAATGGCCAACAGCATCAAAAACTCAGGGGGCGGGCTCGCGCTTCAAATCACGAAGCCAGCCCGGACGGCTGGGCTTGTCGAAGAGGTAGACGGAGAGACGACCACCCTCGCTGATCTTTTCGTCGTTGCGGTCGATGGGACACTCCTCGTCGGAAATCGAAATCGGATCGATGGCCGTGAACGTGTTGAGCTCGTTGGGAGTGTAGCACGAGATGCGGACTCGATTTATCGTATTGTCTACACGGCAGTCCAGATCGAAGGCCACGGCTATCAAGTCCAGTTGCCGAACGCTCGCGACGCGGGATTTGAGCGTGGTGACACAGCCCCCGTGATCACAGCTCCAGATATGTTACTCGTGACTGACGGAAGCCACCGGACAACGCGCCGTGCCGAGGATCTCGCGACGATTCGGCGAGACCAGATATAGTGCGTTCGTAGAGGCTACGAACAACAATTCGTCGAGACAGACACCATGTTTCCGGTGAAAGCACGGGCACCAGGACATCAAGGGTAGGCTGTCGTTCGTAGAACATACGAACGAAGAACACACCTCGTTTCCGATGAAATCCCGGATAGCAATCGAGGGGTGGAGAAGTTCACCGGAAGCCCGGTGTCCCCACCTCGGTCGTGGTGGAGCGAAGAAGTGACCACGACTCACCCCTGTCTCGTCGCGACACCTAAGCGACGATCCACGCTCCGCGCGATACGAGGAATGAGAGAGTAGCTGGGGATAGGTGGTCGTTGGCACCCTACCGAGACACACACACCACGTTTCCGGTGAAATCGTGGTTAACGGTTCTCGAGGAGGCTATTCTCGGCCGATCTTCACTCAAGATCTAGACACGTGTCTTGCTAGAGTTAAGACCCCACGGTCGGAACAGCTCAGTGACTCCAATTTCTAGTGGATTCGATGGAGCAAGAGTCCTTGCTCCAACGTTCGATATCGGCACGCAGGGAGTCGGAGGTGCGGCTCTTCGTGTAGTTGAGGCAATTCGTGAACCCAAACACAATTCGCGTCCCGATGGTACACGGGCTCTCGTGGCGGTCTACTCCGATAACAACCGCCCTTCCGATGAATCCTATCCTCCGTTTCGACTGCGATCCTTACGCCCTCGCACCGTGTTTCACCGGAAACGTGGTGTGTGTGTCTGGGAGGTAGATTCAAGTAATTTCACCGGAAATGCGGTGCCAAGCGCATGTCACAGGGAGACGATCTTTTCACTCGGGAGGATCCTATCTTTACCGATAAGGAACTTCTCGAGATCAGCCACCTACCCGATGAAGGCCGCATCGTAGGCCGAGACGACGAAATCAAACAGCTCGCGAACGCCGCAAACCCCGCGATCTTCGGGCAGAGCCCGAGTAACGTCCTCATCTACGGCAAGACGGGCACCGGCAAATCGCTGTGTGCCAAGTACGTCACGTCGCGATTGGTCGACACGGCCGAGGAGGAAGGGGTCACCGTCGGCACCGCCTACGTCGACTGTGCGCAGGATACCACAGAGACCCAGGCTGCACAGACGATTGCCGCCGCGCTCAACGACGACGAGCTCACTGGGATTAACATCCCGGACAAGGGCATTAGCACGGCAACCTACTACAAGCGGCTCTGGAGCATTCTCGATGACACCTTCGATGTCGTGTTGATCATCCTCGACGAGATCGACAAGCTCGAGGACGACTCGATTCTGATGCAGCTTTCGCGCGCTGGCGAAGCAGGGAAGATCGACTCTTGTAAGATCGGCGTTGTCGGGATCAGTAACAAGATCAAGTACAAAGAGCGGATGGATGAACGCGTCAAATCTTCCCTGTGTGAGCGTGAATTCGTCTTTCCGCCCTACGACGCCGAACAGCTCGGCGAAATTATGCAGGCCCAGA